>NZ_CP145904.1:3000000-3300000 GCF_036895565.1 Flavobacterium sp. KS-LB2
GGTAAGATAACAGTTTCATTGGTATTGAAACCATTCACGCTAAAGGTATTGTTCAATCTTGATCTTGTATTGAGAAGATTATTAGCCTGAATTCTGTATTCGAATTTAGAGTCTTTTTTGATATAATTTAGACTCGCTGTCATAATTTTAAAATTATTGGCCACTCCAGTTGTTTCATTTTTAAAGCGGTTAAGCGAATAATCCCAGTTGATATTCAACCCATTCAAGAAATAATAATTAAGCTTTACACTTGGAGTTTGTGTAGTAAAACGAGTAGATGCCTGGTCAGAAAAATTAATTCGATATCCTAAATCAATGTTAGGATATTTTTTAAACTGTGTTGCTAAAGCAAGGCTATAGCCATGGTTTACATTTTCAATTCCTTGAATGAATTCCTGTGTATTGCCATTTACTACTCTTCGGTTTAAAACAAAATTTTTGTTCCAACTGGCATTAATACCAGCCGTTGCTTTGTAATACTTTTGAAAACTTTTGGAGTAAAACAAATTACCGTTTACACTTTCATTTTCTGCATCTAAATTTAAACGGTCTGAGGTAGAATAAATACTTTGGAATGAAATCCCATTTACCACTGGATTTTTTGTAGTCGTATACGCAATATTACCAAAAATTGTTGTGAAGTTGTATAAATTATATTTGGAATAATTCAATCTATGTGAAGTAACAAGAGAATTTTCTAATTGTGCATTTCCTCTTGCAATGCTGTTAAAATTAGTAAAAATATAGCCTTCCACTAATGAGTTCACATCATTGAATCCGTTTCTTACATTAAAATTATAGGTTACATTTTCTGATTTTTTCAAATCCCAACGCGCAAACATGTCTGGTAAAAAACGGGTAAAATTTAATTGGTACGGGTTAGCAAACTGCTGATTGTTTGTGTTGTATTGATGAATTGAAAAGCCTGGATTAAAGGTAAACTTCCCTACTATAAACTTATAGTGTACCCCTAAAAATAAGTCATTAAAAGTGTATCGCACATCATTTCTATACGCAGCTTGCTCAACTTGATTGACAGACTTATCCTCTAAAATTTGCAAAATACTTGAATTATACGTTTGAAAAGCATTTGTATTTCCTGCCGTTACGTTCAGTATACTTTTGTTAGAAATTTGATAGTAATAATCGACTTTAGCATCTAATTTATTGGTTTTAACAAATCTTGACTGTTCAATATTTAAAGTGTTTTCATTCACAAAAACGGCACTTGGATCATTTGGATCTTGCGAGGTACTATTTTGATAGGGATTAACAGATAGCTGCGGATTGTAAAAAGGATCTTCATCCTCATATTGATGCTGCATCTCGACTACCCACGTACTTTTGGGATTTTGTGTGTAAAATAAATTAAGACTCTGATTGAATGATACCGGAGCTTGTTTTTGAAAAGCAATAACCGTATTAGAATTAGACACCATTGAACCATTGTTCATCGAACTAAAATCCGTTTGGCTATTATCCACATCTTGTTGATCATTTTTTCTAAAGAACGCATCATAATCCAATTGAAAGTTATCATTTGCTTTATACTTAGAACCGAATTTCGCAATAAATGCGTTGTTTTTAGAATCCGTTTTATTTTTTCTGTTTTCTAAGGTCGCAATATTTGTGGTATTAGGTTCAAAAATACCTCTTTCAGAATTTGTAATAGACTGATTGAATGTAGATGAATAGGCTGCAAAACCAGATAAAGTCCATTTTTTAGAAACCGAATGATTCAAATTTAAAGCACCAAATTTATCGCTGGCCTTAGCAACATTATCACCGCCAGAAAGTCCAAAGAAATTTCGATTTAAGTTCAATGTAGTACCACTTCTACCAATTGTATTCCTGGCACCACCGGTTATCCTGAAAAAATCAGCAGAAGTTAGGGATACTTCTCCAATATTATTCAAATTTACAATGGAGTTGATACTCGTCTTGGGTGAATAATAGAATAATTTTGGATTAAAAATATAGCCTTTGTCATTCGCCAAACCACCGCTAATATCACCAAACCAAAACTTATCTTTTCCTTTTTTAAGTTTGATATTTAGCGCAATATCA
This sequence comes from Flavobacterium sp. KS-LB2, assembly GCF_036895565.1. NCBI lineage: Bacteria > Pseudomonadati > Bacteroidota > Flavobacteriia > Flavobacteriales > Flavobacteriaceae > Flavobacterium > Flavobacterium sp. KS-LB2. Next base: position 3,002,068 of record NZ_CP145904.1, read on the forward strand.
TCGTTATTGTTCTCAAGGCCTTTCATTTGAGACACCTCGTTGAAATTACGCATAACTTGAATTTTATCAACAGCATCTGAAGGTATATTTTTTGAGCCTAATTTGGTATCTCCTTCCATAAATGGCTTTCCGTTAACAAATAGTTTAGCCACTTTTTTACCTTCCACTTGAACTTGACCATCACTCATTACCTCAAAACCAGGCAGTTTTTTAAAAACATCTTCTAACTTTCGTTCTTCACCTGTTTTAAACGAATCGGCATTATAAACAATCGTATCGCCTTTAATAGAAACTGGCATTTCGCGCACAATTTCGACGCCATTTAATTCAATCCCACCAGATTCCATAGTAATATTTTGCACCATATTCTCCGATTGCGTGGTAATTGTAATTTCTTTATTTTGCATTCCAAGGTAACTCAACTTTATAACGTAGGTAGTTTTTGCCTTTAAATTTAGAATAAACTTACCTTTATCAGTGGTAATTGCATAGGAATCCATTGCTTTAGTAGTTTGATTCACTGCCATGACATTAGCCATTTCTAAAGGCGATTTGCCTATATCTTGAATTATCCCTTCAAAACGAATGTTTTGTGCGTAAGTGATTGATGCTAAAATAAGGGCAATAAACAATAAAATTTTCTTCATCTGATAGTATTTAATGGATAGTGATTTCTAGTTAATTTCCAAAACGAATTTGCATTCCACCATCTCTACCGCCTCGACCTTGGTTCATTTCCCTAAACTCTTCCATTTTTTTCACTACAGCTTCGTCATATTCTTTTTGAGAAATTACTTTACCTTTAGTTGAAGGTTTTATTTCTCCTTTTTCTTTGGGATTTAAAACAACTTTCGAACATAAAATAATTGTTTTACCATCATTCACTTCCAAAATCAATCCCGGCAATCCCCAATATCCTTCTGGACCTTGATTTACAGGGATTTCTGGTGTATACCAAGCAGTAATCGTAATTTCTTTTGGCAATTCTACAGCATCTAGGAAATTAGTTTTCTTCTCTGCTGTTGGCTTGTCTGATTCTTTTTTGTCTTCTTCTTTCTTGGCCTCTTCTCTTTTAGGTCTAAAGTTTCTAAAATCAGTTGCACTTGCTGCTTTTATAGCAGTTGCTTTATAACAGGTATAACCTCCAATTACTCTAGTTTCTCCCTCCATTTTCCATTGTAAATTAGGCAAGGAATCTTTTATAAGAAACTCTTTCCCCATAAATTCTTTATCAATAGTATAGGATTTCTCTTTTACGTTTTTGTAATAGGTTCCGCCACCGCCAGTCATAGAACTCATCATTCGCATACCGCCACCAGCTTGCGCTGAAGCATCCAGTTTTTCTTCCTCTTTATAAATTGATGCCGATTTATTAAAATTAAGAATAAACGTTTTTTCGAACATTTTCTTCATTCTTTCCTCAATCATCTTTTGCATATCCGGAGTCATGTTTCTGTTACCCTCCATTCTTGCTTTAAAATCAGAAGTACTTGTTTTCGATTCATAAACCGCCATTCCTTGAAATTCCTGAGCGTGAAGTCCCATAAATGATGCGACTGCTAATACTAATGTGAAAATTACTTTATACATATTATTTGGATTTTGATAAATAAGACCAAAAAATACTATTTTTGTTACAAGTATTCTGTTAAAATAATAATAAGACATTCCTTATTGGATAAGGTTTAATCATAATTTCGCTTTCATGAAAAAATTAATGCTATTTCTCTTTATCGCTTCGTTTTCAGTGGTTTTCAGTCAAACACAAAACCCAACGGTTGTAAAAATGGATTCCATTCGTTTTGACGGTGATGATTTTTTAGGATACGATTCATTTGGTTTTTATTACACCATTAAAAACAATGTTTTTTCTAAAGTAAACAAAAGCGAAACTTTAGAATATAAAAACATTTCATTAGGAAAAATCACTAAAGTTGACTTACAAAATCCACTTAATATTGTTTTATTTTATGAAAATTTCAACACCGTTGTCACTTTAGACAATCAATTGAATGAAACACAAAAAGTTAATTTTTCAGAAAATCCAATTCCAATTGTGGCCACGGGTATTGGAATTGCCTCTCAAAATCAACTGTGGGTTTATAACAGTATGAATCAACAACTGGGACTTTATGATTATTTAAGTGCTACTTACAAAACCATTTCTGTGCCTTTTACAGAAACCATCAAGTATTATTATTCCGATTTTAATCTCTTTTACTGGATTGACAACAAAAACAATTGGCATACCTGTGACCTATTTGGAAAAATAAAAAGTAAGGGAACAATTCCTGATTTTGATTCTATTATCATTATTAATGAAAAACAATTTATGTATTCTAAGAATGCTATTTTGATTTTACAGGATATAGAAAAAGACAAAAAAACTGAAATTGAAATTTCAGAAAAAACGTTTAAAAAATTCTATTACAAGGACCAAATTTTATCTATTTTTACATCCACAGGAATTACAAATTATAAAATCACAATACCGTAATGCACATAGCAATAGCAGGAAATATAGGATCTGGAAAAACAACTTTAACGCGCTTATTAGCGAAACAATTTAAATGGGAACCACATTTTGAAGATGTAGTTGACAATCCATATTTAGATGATTTTTACCATCAGATGGAACGTTGGTCCTTTAATTTACAGATTTATTTCTTGAATAGCCGTTTCCGTCAGGTGATGCAAATTCGTGAAAGCGGTAAAAAAATCATTCAAGACCGAACCATTTATGAAGATGCGCATATTTTCGCACCTAACTTATATGCCATGGGTTTAATGACCAATCGTGATTTCCAAAATTATTCTTCTCTTTTTGAATTAATGGAATCTACTGTTAAAGCACCTGATTTATTAATTTATCTGAGAAGCTCCATTCCTAATCTAGTCGGGCAAATACACAAACGTGGTCGTGAATACGAAAACTCGATTTCTATTGAGTATTTGAGTCGCTTGAACGAACGCTACGAAGGTTGGATTCAAACGTATGACAAAGGAAAATTATTAATTATTGATGTAGACAACATCAATTTCGTTGATAATCCTGAAGATTTAGGAAATATTTTCAATCGTATTGATGCAGAATTGAACGGATTGTTTTAAAACACAGATTACACTAATTACCACAGATTTTAATAAACATAAATGCCTCGCAATTGCGAGGCATTTATTATTTACAAGATTTTTAATTACTTCAAAGAGTCTATTTGAGTTTGCACTTCTTCGTCAGTTCCTTCAAAATTTTGAATAGTAACTTTTCCATTAATATTTGTTTTAATAGTCGCTTTTACTTTTCCATCAACATTTGTTTTTTCAATAGCAACTTCTTTAGAAACCATTTTAGTTGTTGCTTCGGAAACGTTCATAAATTTACACGTTTTACTGTCACAACCTTTTGCGAGACATTCTTCTTTAGACATAGAAGTGCACATTTCAGCAGTAGCGCAACAAGCCGCTTTGTCAGAAAGAGTATGACTTCCATTACCTAAAATTGGGGCAATAACTAAACCTATTAAACATGTCAATTTTATTAGAATATTCATTGATGGGCCAGAAGTATCTTTGAACGGATCTCCTACTGTATCTCCAGTAACCGATGCTTTGTGCGCATCAGAACCTTTATAAGTCATCTCACCATTGATCATCACTCCTGCTTCAAAAGATTTCTTGGCATTGTCCCAAGCACCACCGGCATTGTTTTGAAAAACAGCCCAAAGCACACCTGAAACCGTAACTCCGGCCATGTAACCTCCTAGCATTTCGGCAATTAATTGGTTGTTATCTGCATAGACTAATTTGCCCAGCAACACAATCGCAATAGGAAAGCCAATAGTTAAAATTCCTGGCAACATCATTTCGCGCAAAGCGGCTTTTGTAGAAATATCGACACATTTAGCATATTCTGGTTTTCCAGTTCCTTCCATAATTCCTGGAATTTCCCTGAATTGACGACGTACTTCATACACCATGTCCATCGCAGCTTTTCCAACAGAATTCATCGCCAAAGCAGAGAAAACTACCGGTATCATTCCGCCCACAAATAACATGGCTAAAACAGGCGCTTTAAAAATATTGATTCCGTCAATTCCAGTAAACGTTACATACGCAGCAAATAACGCTAATGATGTTAATGCAGCCGAAGCAATCGCAAATCCTTTTCCAGTTGCTGCCGTAGTGTTTCCTACAGAATCCAAAATATCGGTTCTGGTACGTACTTCTTTTGGTAATTCGCTCATTTCTGCAATTCCACCTGCGTTATCTGATATTGGTCCGAAAGCATCGATTGCCAATTGCATTGCCGTTGTTGCCATCATCGCCGAAGCAGCCAAAGCCACACCATAAAATCCTGCAAAAGCATACGATGTCCAAATCGCTGCTGCAAATAATAAAACGGTTGGAAATGTAGAAATCATTCCCGTAGCCAAACCTGCAATTACGTTTGTTCCTGCTCCAGTTGAAGATTTTTGTACAATTGCCATAACTGGTTTTGTACCCAATCCTGTGTAATATTCAGTAACAGATGAGATAACTGCTCCAACCACTAATCCGACGATTGTAGCATAGAAAACGCGCATTGACGAAATTTCTTTAGCCCCTTCGCCAAAGAAATCCATTTTCATCGTTTCCGGCAACATATATTGTACTAAGAAGAAACAAGCTATAGCTGTTAACAGAATAGAAACCCAGTTTCCTATATTTAATGCTTTTTGAACTTGTGCTTCTTTGGCATTATCATCTGTAATTTTCACTAACATCGTCCCGATAATAGAGAATAAAATTCCAAAACCAGCGATTGCCATTGGTAATAAAATAGGTCCTATTCCGCCAAAAGCATCTTGAATATTTCCGCCCATGTCTTTGATAACATAATTCCCCAGAACCATAGCCGCTAAAACTGTTGCTACATAAGAACCAAATAAATCGGCACCCATTCCAGCAACATCTCCAACATTATCTCCTACGTTATCTGCAATTGTAGCAGGGTTACGAGGATCATCTTCGGGAATTCCAGCTTCTACTTTTCCCACTAAATCAGCACCAACATCGGCAGCTTTTGTATAAATTCCGCCACCAACTCTGGCAAACAAAGCAATAGATTCTGCTCCAAGAGAAAAACCGGCCAATGTTTCCAGAACAATAGTCATATCTTCTGTTGAAGTCCAAACTCCATTCATAAAAAAGTGAAAGAAGAAAATAAAGAAAGTGGTCAGCCCTAAAACTGCTAAACCTGCAACTCCTAATCCCATTACTGTACCACCGCCAAAAGAAACTTTTAGTGCTTGAGGCAAACTAGTACGTGCTGCCTGAGTGGTTCTAACATTCGTTTTTGTTGCTATTTTCATACCCATATTCCCCGCCAAAGCCGAGAAAAAAGCTCCGAAAACAAAAGCAACCACTATTAATATATGTGTAGTAGGAACGATAAATGAAATTCCGGCCAGAACTACACTTGCTCCAATTACAAAGAAAGTCAATAACCGATATTCCGCTTTCAAGAAAGCCAAGGCTCCTTCGTAAATGTAATCTGAAATCTCTTTCATCTTACCGTCACCCGGATCTTGTTTTAAAACCCATGCTCGTTTTGTAAACATAAATGCCAGTCCAATGAATGCCATGGCGATTGGCAAATAAATCATTATTGTATTCATAATTTTGGTTTGGTTTTTGGTTAATATTAATACTGTAACAAAACGAAAATAAACAAAAAAGCAATACTCTTAACAGAGTATTGCTTTTTTTATAAAAATTATGACAATAATTTATTTAATACTGAATAATCCTTCTGGTTTATTTGGAATATCATTAAAACGCGCTGTACACTCCTTAATAATAGCATACGCTTCGTTTACATCTCCCCAGCCTTCAACATCAACTTGTTTGTTTTCAAGATCTTTGTACACTTGGAAAAAGTGTTCAATCTCTTTTAATAAGTGTGGATTAATATCTGAAAGGTTTTCTAGTGAATTCCAGATTGGATCTGAAACGGGTACACAGATTACTTTTTCATCTGGTCCTTTATCATCTGCCATGTGGAAAACACCGATAGGTTTTACTTCCATTACACATCCAGGAAAAGTTGGTTCGTTTACCAAAACCAATACATCTAAAGGATCTCCATCTAATGCTAATGTTTCTGGGATAAATCCGTAATCAGCAGGATACATCATTGACGAGAATAACATTCTATCAAAACGCATTCTTTTTATTTCGAAATCATATTCGTATTTATTTCTACTTCCTCTTGGTATTTCGATTAAGACATCGAAAGTTGTTAATTTGTCTGCAGTCATTTTAGTTTTTTCTTTTCTATATTTATGGGTGCAAAAGTAAGGAAAGTATCCCTTTTTACAATAAAAAAACCCTATTATCTATACATTACGCTTTCAAAAAACTAATATTGATATGTGATTGTTCTATTTCGTTTGTTCAAGTAATGGTGCCATAAAAAATAGGTTGCATAAGAACGGTATGGACTCCATTGTTTAGCGTGCGTTTCCATTGCTTCTTTTTCGTGAATATTGAGTAACTCCTTCATTGTGTTGACTACCGCTACATCACCTAAAGGCAACAAATCCGGGGCTTGCAAACAAAACATCAAATAGATATCGATAGTCCAGTTTCCTATTCCTTTGATTTTGATGAGTTCTTCGCGTACTTGCTGAGGAGTTCTAGTTGGCAAACTTTCTAAATCAAGCTCTTTATTTAATAGCGCTGTCGCCAAAGCTTTGATATAAGACGTTTTTTGACGGCTTACGCCAATGGCTCTAAACTCAGCATCAGATAAATCGATTACAATAGCGGGTTCAAAATCTTGTATTCTTTCTCGCAATCGTAAAAAAGTAGCCTTAGCGGAATCAATGGACACTTGTTGCTCCAAAATTAACAATACCAAAGTCTCAAAACCTTGCGGTCTAGTAGGAATTTTTGGTAACCCATATTGTTCAATAATGGTTTTAAAAATAGTGTCTTTCTCTAAAAGATAGTCAATCGCCTCTTGCATAGTATTACTTTTTTTAGCCCAGATTACTTCACTTAATATCTATTTTTAATAGGAGTTCCGTGAACTTCGTTTGCAGTGTAAATCCATTTCCTTTTTTAAAGAAAAAAAGAAAAAGATTGAAACGAATAGCTTGAATAGCTCCTAGAAATTAAACCCGAACGATCCTTTTACCGTAAAACGATTGGTGTCTGGCGTGTTGAGATAATTGCCTCGCCAAGCGAAATCGATGCGGAATACTTTGAAGATATTCCCAATTCCGGCGCTGTATTCCCAATACCCTTTTTCGGGCGCATTGTAAATCAAATCCGATGCGTTAATGGCTCGGTTTTCATCAGAAATGGTTCCATAGACCCCTTTTACCGATACTATTTCTCTCCAATTGAGTTTGCGCATAAACGGAATTCTGGAGAAAAGGCGACCATTAAAATTGTGGTTCCACTGTAACGTAGCATATTGATCGGATACAAATTCATAGAAATTAAGGTTACTGAACGTGTTTTCTATGGTAAAATAAGTCTGATTCCCCGGAATAACACTCAATAATCCTAACGGTACTTTTCCAAAAGTTTTTCCCACTTCCATAATAATATTAGTTCTTCCTAAAGGTCCAATAATTATAGGTTGTTTGTAATACAATTGTACTTTGTCATACTTGAAATCACTGTTCAAAAGCCCTTTAAATCCATGACTGTAGTTGATAAAAAAGCGACTGAACGGACTATCAACATTACTTCTTTCTACTCCAAAACCAATCGTTTTTCGCTTTGGAGAATATTCGATTTGAAAGTTGGCTTCGGATTGTTTCACATCACTTTTTGTAATTTCATTAGCAATATCCGTATAATAATCTAAGCTAAACGTGGGCGATGCAGACTCCAATGTACGATAAGAAACCCCCGCTTGAAACGTTAGGTTTTTTATTGGCTCTATTTCTACGGCCACGTTCGTCAAATTGATATTCGTCAATTTTCCGTTGCTACCAGAAGAAAATACCGCTGATGAGGCAAAACTGCGCCCCAAAACATCGTTTGTAGTGGTCAAACTGGCGCCTATTTGTTCAATGTCACGCCTATTCCCTCCAGACAAAATGATTCGGTTTTTCTTGTCAATCATCCATTTTCCTGAAAGTCCGTATTTGAATTTATCATCATTAAACCCATACGCCGTGTAGGCTTGAATACGCCAAGGATCGTTAGGACCAAAATAAGTTCTTCCGCCCACTCGCAAGCGCACTCCTTCTACTTCATTGTATCCAAAACTTGAAAACACAGGTCCATAATCAAAGTTTTTAAACTCGACATAACCGCTTCCTAGTATAGAAACCAAACTATACAATTGTTTGAACTTATTTACGGTTTGCAAGGTATCTAGCATTTTATAAACACCTAATTCATCCTTGCTTAAGTTCTCAAAACGGTTTTCATTCCAGTATTCATCGGATTTATTGTAGACTTCGTCATCCATATAATTGACCTCATCTTTATAAATCGCTACTGGTTGCTCTTTATTAAATTGATGGTTTCTATAAAACGTGGTTCGCTTTCCATAAACGCCTTTGGAATTTTCTTTTTTGTTCAAAGCAAAGTCGGACATCAAATAATCCTTAGTCAATAAGAAAACAGAGTCACTCACTACCTCAAATTCCTGTTCTAAATAAATATCTTTTACCCAGTTGATATTGGCACTTTTAGTAACTGCCATATTTATTTTTTTGATGGCAAATGTCGAATCATTCACCCAAAAATCACCTTTAAAAGTCAATTCGTTTTTACGTCTTGGATAAAAAACAATATTATAACACCATTTATTGTCAATATACGCACTGTCTTTCAACACATAATTGTAGACATCAATCCCAGTTTTAGACAACGGACTAGTAAAACTTTTATCAAAAAAAGTTAAGTAATTGTTGTAGATATTATAATCTGAATATAAGTCTTTTACAAAAGATAAAATCTGTTGATTCCCATTAAAACCTGACGTTTTATTGGCTTTTATTTTCTCTTTGACTTTCTTTAATTTAGTATCTCCATAAACATCAATAAGGGATTCATTGATAAAAATAGGCAAATAGGTTTTCCCGGTTACTCTTGAAGTATCCATTTGATTGAATATAAATTCCATCCCTTTGAAAAGTTTGCTTTTCATGAAAGCACTGTCAATAGAATTCATATCAAATTCTATTTTCTCATACTTCTCCATCTGGTATTGGTCATAAAGATACAATCCATTTTTACGCTTTCTTTCCCAAATTTTTCTAAGAATATCCAACGCAGGATTATTTTTTTTAGACGTTTTACCGGCAAAAACAACAACTTCACTCAAGCTCTCCGCTTCGCTTAACTGAATTTTGAAATTATAATTTACAGGTTTGTCTAAAATAATTTCTTTTTCAGAAAAACCTACAGAAGAAATTACTAAAGTGGTGTATGTTTTTTGGGATTCAAGATAAAAACGGCCATCTTCATTGGTAACAATTCCTTCGCTAGAATCTTTGAAAACTACATTCGCAAAAGGAATAGGCTGATTTTGTTTATCCACCACAATCCCGCTCACTTTTGTTTGTGCAAAAACTGCAGTTGCTGAAACCAACAACAAAAGCACGAAAAATAATAAATTCTTTTTCATAATCATTCAAAAAAAAAACTTCATCAAATTAAAGAATTGATGAAGTTTCAAATATAGTTAATTTAGACCGTTAGATTAATTGCTATTTAATAAACTGATTGTTAAAGTTTACCCAATACCAAACCACTTCAACTGACTATTTTTTATACATTACTTTTTTAACAGCTTTTACCACGTCACCAGCATTTGGCAACCATTCTTTCAGTAATACTGGAGAGTATGGTGCTGGAGTATCCGCAGTTGTGATGCGTTGAATAGGCGCATCCAAGAAATCAAAAGCACGTTCTTGAACAATATACGTAATCTCCGAAGCGACACTTGCAAAAGGCCAAGCTTCTTCAAGAACTACTAATCTATTTGTTTTTTTAACTGATGTTAAAATAGTCTCATAATCCATAGGACGAACCGTTCTCAAATCGATAATCTCACATGAAATTCCTTCTTTGGCTAATTCGTCAGCAGCAATATGAGCTTCTTTGATGATTTTCCCAAAAGAAACGATTGTTACATCCGTTCCTTCACGTTTGATATCAGCAACTCCAAGCGGAATTACATATTCACCATCTGGTACTTCCCCTTTATCACCATACATTTGTTCTGATTCCATGAAAATCACAGGGTCATTATCACGAATAGCTGCTTTCAACAATCCTTTTGCGTCATAAACAGTAGAGGGAACTACCACTTTAAGACCCGGAGTGTTCGCAAACCAGTTTTCTAATGCTTGTGAGTGAGTCGCTCCTAATTGTCCTGCCGAAGCTGTTGGACCACGAAAAACAATTGGCACATTAAATTGTCCACCAGTCATCTGACGCATTTTGGCAGCGTTATTTATAATTTGATCAATACCTACCAAACAAAAATTGAATGTCATGTATTCCACAATAGGTCTGCATCCGTTCATTGCTGATCCTACTGCAATACCAGTAAAACCAAGCTCTGCGATAGGAGTATCAATAACTCTTTTCTCGCCAAATTCAGCAAGCATTCCTTTAGATGCTTTGTAGGCACCATTATATTCAGCAACTTCTTCACCCATTAAGTATATGGACTCATCGTGACGCATTTCTTCACTCATCGCTTCGCAAATGGCCTCTCTAAATTGTATCGTTCTCATATTATATATTGTATGTGTCTAATTTTCGAAAAGCAAAAATAAATATTTTAAATCACTTAAAAGCATAAATTATACTAAATTAATTTAGGATTTAACATGATAATTTTCAGGAGCTATTTCCGGCTTTCCGCTGTATCTTCCTGTGGCTAAAGGAACCACAGGAAGGATGCCGCTCCTATCCGGGCTACGAAAACGTAATAGTATTGAAAATTATTATGCACGCATAGTATATTATTCAAATTAATATTTTAAATTTGTAAAAGAAATTAAGAATAATTAAAAATATACTTATGAAAATATTAGTTTGCATCAGTCACGTTCCTGATACTACTTCAAAAATTAACTTTGTCAACGGCGATTCTGAATTTGACACCAATGGTGTACAATATGTAATCAACCCAAATGATGAATTTGGACTAACACGTGCCATTTGGTTTCAAGAACAACAAGGCGCAACAGTTACTGTTGTCAATGTTGGAGGACCAGAAACCGAACCAACTTTAAGAAAAGCATTAGCAATAGGCGCTAACGAAGCCATTCGTGTCAACGCTACTCCTACTGACGGATTTTTTGTAGCCAAACAACTTGCCGAAGTAATTAAAAACGGAGGTTACGATGTAATTATCGCAGGAAAAGAATCTTTAGATTATAATGGTGGAATGGTTCCGGGAATGATAGCCGGAATTTTAGGATACAATTTCCTTAATTCTTGTACAAGTCTGACAGTAGATGGAACAAGCGTTAAAGCAGTTCGTGAGATTGACGGAGGAAAAGAAACTGTGGCTACTACTTTACCATTAATCATTGGTGGACAAAAAGGATTAGTGGAAGAAAAAGACTTGCGTATTCCAAACATGAGAGGAATTATGACTGCAAGAACTAAAGCATTGACAATTCTGGAGCCAGTAGATGCCACTGTAAATACAAAAGCAGTAAAATTTGAAAAACCAGCTCCTAAATCAGCTGTGAAATTAGTTTCTGCTGACAATTTAGATGAATTAATCAATTTATTACACAACGAAGCAAAGGTAATCTAGTAATCAGTTTTCAGTTGTAAAACTTTAAACTTTAAACAAAAATAGCATGTCAATATTAATATACGCGGAATACGCAGAGGGAAAATTTAAAAAAGTAGCATTCGAATTGGCTTCTTATGCTAAAAAAGTAGCTGAAACTTTAGGTACGACGGTTACTGCTGTAACAGTAAATGCTGGAGATGTTTCAGAATTATCAAAATACGGTGTTGATAAAGTATTAAAAGTAAACAACGACAAACTATCAGGATTTACTGCAAAAGCATACGCTGATGTCATCAAACAGGCTGCTGAAAAAGAAAACGTAAAATTAGTTTTACTATCTTCTACAACAGATAGTATTTATCTTTCTTCACTTGTTGCTGTTGCTCTAGAAGCTGGATATGCCTCAAACGTGGTTGGATTACCACTTTCTACTGCTCCATTTCAGGTAAAAAGAACGGCATTCTCTAACAAAGCATTCAACATCACAGAAATTGACACTGAAGTGAAAGTACTTGGTCTTGCAAAAAACTCTTATGGGATTTTTGAAACTCCTTCTACATTGACTCAAGAAGATTTTAACCCAACTATTGGAGACAATGATTTTGGTGTAAAAGTAGAGTCTGTTGAAAAAGTTTCAGGAAAAGTTTCTATTGCTGATGCTGACATTGTAGTTTCAGCAGGTCGCGGACTTAAAGGTCCTGAAAACTGGGGCATGGTAGAGGAATTAGCTACGGTTCTTGGAGCTGCAACAGCTTGTTCAAAACCGGTTTCTGATTTAGGTTGGAGACCTCACGGAGAACACGTAGGACAAACAGGAAAACCAGTTGCTACTAACTTATATATTGCGATTGGAATTTCGGGAGCAATACAACACATTGCAGGAATAAACTCGTCTAAAGTTAAAGTCGTAATCAACAGTGATCCAGAAGCGCCATTTTTCAAAGTAGCTGACTACGGAATTGTTGGAGATGCTTTTGAAATTGTACCAAAATTAATTGAGAAATTTAAAGCTTTTAAAGCTCAGAATTCCTAAATCATAGAAAATCATTAAATCGATTTAAATGCTGCTTAAAACAAGATATTTGTATCTTTGCTTTTAAGTAGCATTTTTTTTAGCAAAAAAAGAAACTTGATTTACATCAAAAATAAGTACACTGTACTTACCCATTTTAAGAATTATGAGCTTAGTTAAATTATCCATAAAAGGAATTTCATACAGTCAAACTCAAAACGGAGCCTACGCTTTGATATTGAATGAAGTTGACGGCGAAAGAAAATTACCTATCGTCATTGGTGCTTTTGAAGCCCAATCAATTGCTATTGCATTAGAAAAAGAAATAAAACCACCACGTCCTCTGACTCATGATCTTTTTAAAAATTTTGCTGAGCGTTTTGATATTGTGGTAAAACAAGTCATTATTCATAAGCTAGTTGATGGTGTTTTTTATTCGAGTATTATTTGCGAAAGGGATAAAATTGAAGAAATTATCGATGCCAGAACATCTGATGCAATTGCTTTAGCACTGCGTTTTAATGCGCCTATTTTTACTTACAAAAACATATTGGATAAAGCAGGAATATACCTCAAAGCAAATCCATTGGAAGCCAATAAAGACTCTCAAGAAATCGATGATGTACTTTCTAATCCAGAAACTTTTGGTCGTGAAGAGGAAAGTAATCAATCCGGAGAGACCTATTCTAAACACAGTTTACAAGAATTAAATGAACTACTAGAACAAGCTGTTTCTCATGAGGATTATGAAAAAGCAGCTAAGATTAGAGACGAAATCTCAAAAAGATAAAGTAGTATTGATTTTATAATTGCATTATTTGATATACAAACAATTGACTAAATAAAAAATGCAACATTAGTAAATGTTGCATTTTTTACTATATTTATATTGTCAACTGTTACAAATCTACTCTATGAAAACAAAATTTGTCCTTATCCTCGTAGCCTTATTTATTTCAACAGTTGTATTCTCGCAAGATTATTATTTACACTGTGGGAAAATTCTAAACACTCAATCTGGCAAAGAATTATCCAACCAAACCATAGTTGTTTCTAAAAATAAAATTACAAAAATACAAGATGGGTTTGTAGCTAAAACAAAACCCGAAGACATTGAAATAGACCTCAAAAACAAATATGTTTTACCAGGTCTTATCGATTTACACGTGCATATTGAAGGAGAGCACGACACCAAAAGTTACATGTCAAAATATTTAGACAATGAGGCTGACATTGCATTTCAAGCAGTTCGTTGTGCAGAAATCACACTTCTGGCTGGATTCACCACCGTACGTGATTTAGGCGGAACAGGTGTTAATATTTCAATAAGAAATGCTATTAATAAAGGAATCGTAAAAGGCCCCAGAATATATACTGCAGGAAAATCTATTGCTACAACAGGTGGACATGCTGACCCAACCAACGGAAGCAATCGAAAACTCGTAGGCGATCCAGGCCCGCATGAAGGGGTAATCAATTCTCCAGAAGAAGCCGTAAAAGCAGTAAGAGAACGTTATAAAGAAGGAGCTGATGTTATTAAAATTACTGCTACAGGTGGAGTTTTAAGCGTTGCTAAAAGTGGTAAAAATCCTCAGTTTACTTTAGACGAAATCAAAGCCATAACCACAACCGCAAAAGATTACAATATGCTTACTGCCGCCCATGCTCACGGAGATGAAGGGATGCAACGAGCCATATTAGGCGGCATAAAAACCATTGAACACGGGACATTTATGAGTGAGGAAACAATGGAATTGATGAAAAAATACGATGCTTATTTAGTTCCCACCTTGACTGCTGGAAAGGAAGTAGAAAAAAACGCAGAAATCACTGGCTTTTATCCTGACATAGTCGTTCCAAAGGCACGAGAAGTTGGCCCACAATTGAAAGCTACTTTTGCAAAAGCATATAAAAAAGGAGTGAAAATTGCTTTTGGAACAGACGCCGGAGTTTTTGCTCATGGAATCAACGCAAAAGAATTTGGCTACATGGTTGAAGCAGGAATGCCTGCGTTAGCCGCGATACAATCAGCGACAACAACAAATGCTATGTTATTAGGCATTGGAAATGAAGTAGGTCAAATCAAAGAAAATTTTTTGGCAGACATTATTGCAGTTGATGAAAACCCTTTGAATACTATCAAAACACTGGAAAAGGTCGTATTTGTAATGAAAGATGGAAAAATATATAAAAACTAAACTTGCACCGCAAAATAGAATAAAGATACAATGAAGCAATATTTAGACTTAGTGCAACACGTAATGGAAAACGGTTGTCAAAAAGGAGATCGTACGGGAACAGGAACAAAAAGTGTATTTGGTTACCAAATGCGTTTTGACTTGAGTGAAGGCTTCCCAATGGTTACTACCAAAAAACTTCACCTAAAATCTATTATCTATGAATTACTTTGGTTCTTAAAAGGTGACACAAACATTAAGTACCTACAAGAAAACGGAGTAAAGATTTGGGATGCTTGGGCAGATGCTAATGGCGACTTAGGACCGGTTTACGGCCACCAATGGCGCAATTGGAATAGTGAAGAAATTGACCAAATATCAGAACTTATCAAGGAACTAAAAACCAATCCTAACAGTCGCAGGATGTTGGTTTCGGCATGGAATCCTTCGGTTCTTCCTGACACTACAAAATCATTTGATGAAAATGTAGCTAACAATAAAGCGGCTTTGCCCCCTTGTCACGCTTTCTTTCAGTTTTATGTTTCTGATGGCAAGTTATCGTGTCAATTGTACCAACGAAGCGCTGACATTTTCTTAGGCGTTCCTTTTAATATTGCTTCTTACGCGCTACTCACAATGATGATTGCACAGGTTTGCGATTTTGAGCCAGGGGAATTCATTCACACTTTTGGCGACGCACACATTTACAACAATCATTTTGAACAACTTCAACTGCAATTGTCTCGTGATCCAAAACCATTACCCAAAATGATTTTGAATCCCAATATAAAAGATATCTTCGCATTCGATTTTGAAGATTTCACACTCGAAGGCTATGAACCGCATGCCTTGATAAAAGGTAGTGTTGCGGTATAACGTAATAAAAAAACGGTGTTTTAGTTACACTACTAAAACACCGTTTTCATTTCCTGCAAACTCATTCCATTTGAAAGAATCCGCTTCTGGCTCGTTTACAAATGTACCATCAATAACATATTTAAATTCATAGGCTGCATCTTTATTTACATCGAATACACCCTTGAAAGTACCATTTTTTAATTTGATCAAAGCACCTTCAGTAACACTCCAATTATTGAAATCTCCAACAACGGAAGCTTGACTTGCCTCTTTTGCAGCTACCGAAAAAGTAACTTTGCAAACTGGTTTTGTTTTAACGAACTGTTTCTTAATTGCCATAACTATTTCATTTATAGATTTATAAGACAAAGGAAATAAAAGAATTTGAACTTTCAACAGAGACCCAAAGATTTAATAGAATAGCCCAAACTATGTTAATTTATAAATAATTCAATAATTATAAGGAGGTTAAATTTACTATTCAAAAATCAGAAAACGTTTTCATTCTAAATAATCTAGAAGCAAAATAGTGACTTTGCAAAATAAATTTTACCTTTATAAACTAAATTTTGATCAATGGAAAAAGAATTACACGAACAATACGAATATGCAAGGAGAAGAATTAAACAGAAAAAAAGACTGTATTTCCATTTTGTCCTTTTCGTTTTAGGGAGTTTACTTTTATTTATTGCAAATAAATTTTTCGAAATTGCCGCAGATTCTCACTGGTCAATTTGGGTTATTACTATATGGTTGTTTCTCTTTATTTTACATTTTATAAAAATTTTCATCACGGATCGTTTTATGAATAAAAATTGGGAAAGAGAACAAATAGACCGACTAGTCGCTTTACAACAAAAAAAACTGGATCAATTACAAACACAGGTCAACAACGACGACCTTAAATAACAGTAAATCAATTATGATAATAATGATTGCGGCCGTTGCCGAAAATAATACCCTAGGCAAAGACAATGAACTCGTTTGGCATTTACCAAATGATTTCAAAAGATTCAAATCTCTTACCTCTGGACATCATATTATAATGGGTAGAAAGACATTTGAAAGTTTTCCAAAACCATTACCCAATAGAACTCACGTAATAATCACTAGACAAAAAGGGTATCAAGCTGAAGGATGTCTAGTAGTAGACAGTATTGATAAAGCATTAGCAATTTGTCCCAAGGACGAAGACAACTTTATAATAGGAGGTGGTGAAATTTACAACTTAGCACTTCCTTTTACTGACAAAATAGAAATTACACGTGTACATCGCAACTTTGAAGGTGATGCGCATTTCCCGGAAATAAATGAGACTGAATGGGAAATAATAGACTCAGAATTTAATGCCAAGGACGAAAAACATCTCTACGATTATTCGTATCAGACATTCATTAGAAAATAAAACAAAAAAACATCCTTTTTACAGGATGTTTTTTTTAACCATTAATCAAAGAGATGACCTAATCTTGAAAGAGTATTTGATAACATAAAATAAAAATTACAAATAGTAATAAAACTCCAGAAATGAAGATTATAACATTTGATGTTTTCTGAGAATACATCTCAAAAAAGCCTTTAATACCAAATACCACGAAGGTACTAAAGACGAAAAAAATTAAAATTTCCAAAAACAAATTTAATCCTAAGAACGTATTTTGCGCTTTATCTACAACACTGTTATGTAAAACAATGTTTTCAAAACAGCTAACAAGAGCAAATGAGATAACAAACGCTAAAATTATCCACTTGATTTGATTGATCAATTCTCTTTTAATCATTTAATATGGTTATTTTCCTGAATAACAAATTTGTGCAAAAAAATCCTTAGCTACAATACCCACTTTTAGTGATATTTCAAATAAAATGAATTCTAGTTTTTAGCTTGCTTAAGCCTATTTTTTAAACTGAAAATAAAACTTGTTTCTAATTTTAAAACTCATTTTAAGTTCATCAACTTTGTATTATATTTGTACAAAACAAAAAAATGTCACAAAAAATAACGCCCTATAAAGATTCAGCTCTAGGTAAAAAAGAACAAGTTGCTAAAATGTTTGACACCATTTCTGGAAATTATGACAATTTGAATCGTGTCATTTCTTTTGGTATTGATATAAAATGGCGTAAAAAAGTGCTACAAATAGTTTCAAAATCAAGCCCACAAGTAATTTTAGATATTGCAACGGGAACTGGTGATTTAGCAATTTTGATGGCACAAACTAATGCTAAAAAAATTATTGGACTAGACATCTCTGCTGGAATGCTGGAAGTAGGTGTAAAAAAAATTGCTTCGAAAAATCTTTCTAACACTATTGAAATGATTTTAGCCGACTCAGAAAACATGCCTTTTGAAGACAACTATTTTGACGCCATAACGGTTGCTTTTGGAGTCCGTAATTTTGAACATTTAGAAAAAGGCCTAAGTGAAATTTTAAGAGTTTTAAAACCTAACGGAGTATTTGTTATTTTAGAAACTTCGGTGCCAGACAAAACGCCTTACAAACAAGGGTATAATTTTTACACTAAAAACATTCTTCCATTAATAGGTAAAGTCTTCTCCAAAGATGACGTTGCTTATGGTTATTTATCTGAATCTGCCGCTGCATTTCCTTATGGAGAAGCATTAAACAATATTTTGAGAAAAATTGGGTTTATAGATGTTGTAGCTTTACCACAAACTTTTGGCGTAGCTACTATATACTCTGCTTCTAAAAAATAAACTGAAGATTTCAGCATAAACATGAGAAAAATAATTGTCTTACTATTTTTTGCTTTTATCATAAAAGGATACGCTCAAAAATCTAAAAATATATTTAGTAGAGATCCTATTATTAATTTGGAAAATTTTCAAAAAAAGAGAATGTACTATGGGTTTTATCTTGGATTTAACTCATATGATTTCAAAATTGACTATAAAACGGTAGGACCCGATATTCTTATAAAAAGAACCACTGGATTTAATGTCGGTATTGTTGCTGATTTGAAGCTTCAGGAATATATAGATTTGAGATTTGAACCAGGACTTTACTATACAAAAAGAGACTTGTATTATCCAAATTTCACCAACAGCTTTGATGCGCTGAGGGAAGTAAATAGCACTTACATTCATTTTCCATTATTAGTAAAATTCTCTTCACTTAGAACAGGAAACATTCGCCCCTATTTAGTAGGAGGATTATCCGCAACATTGAACTTATCTAGTAATTCTAAATTAATTGATGACAATTTAGAACAACGTTTTAGAGTAAAAGCATGGACAACTAATTATGAATTGGGTTTTGGAATTGATCTTTTTTCAGAATATTTCATATTTTCTCCTTCCATAAGAGGTGTTTTTGGTATGAATGACGAATTAATCAGAGACAAAGACCCAAATAGTCCTTGGACAAGCAACATAGAATCTTTGAAAACTAGAGCAGTTTTCATCAATTTTACTTTCCACTAAAACTTCACCCTCTACAAAACTCACTTAAGACTATTGCAGTAGCAGTGGCAACATTAAGACTTTCTGTTTTTTGAAGAGCTCCAAAACGAGGAATAGTAAGTCTGTTTTGAATTAATTTTTCTAATTCTTCTGAAATACCATTAGCCTCATTACCCATAATAATAATGCCTTGGTTAGGTAAAATAGATTTGTAGATATTTGATCCATCCATAAAAGTGCCATAAACAGGCAGTTTAGTTTCTGTTATAAAAGGATTAAGGTCAATATAATTCACATTGACTCTGGCGATAGAACCCATGGTTGCCTGAACTACTTTTGGATTGTAAATATCAACTGTTTCCTTAGAACACAACAACTGCTTTACTCCAAACCAATCACACAAACGCAATATAGTGCCTAAATTTCCTGGATCACGAATAGCATCCAGAGCTACAATTAAACCCGTTTCAACAATTGGTTTTTCCAATGGCATTTTAAAAACTCCCAAGCAAGTATTTGGGGTTGCTAGTGCACTGATTTTTTTTAAATCATTTTCGTGAACAATCGTTTTTCTATCCAGTGGAACTTCTTCAAAATCATTTTGGGTAGTGTACAAATGTTCCAATTCAAAATTAGACTCCAGCAGTTCTTGAATGCTTTTTACACCTTCGGCAAAAAATAATTTATTGGCAATTCTATATTTTTTTTGTTGCAAACTCGTTATAAGCTTTATTTGGTTTTTACTAACCATAAAATAATGTACTTTTGAATTAAATATTTTAGAACACTTGAAAAAAACTTCCACAAAAATAACTGCATTTATTCTAATTGCAATATTAATTTGCGCTTGTAACGCTGTAAAAAGAGTTCCGGACGGTAAATTACTGCTTACAAAAAACGAAATTACGGTAAATGACAAAGCTATTAAGGATGAAAATGTTTTCAATCAACTGTATCAAAAACCTAATAGCACTTTACTTGGATACCGTTTAAGATTGAATCTTTATAACCTTGCCAATCTGAATCCCGATTCAACTTACCAAGCTAAATTTACTAATAATCCAGAAAAATTCAGAAGAAAATCCAAATGGTTGTCTGAAAAACAAGTGAATCGCCTTGGAAAATCTTTTTGGTACCGTGGAATCCATGATTTTTTAAAAGAAACTGGAGAGCCTCCCGTAATTATTGATACAGACAGAGCAACCAAATCATTGTTGAGACTGAAATATTATTACTTCAACAACGGCTTTTTTAATGTAAATGCTACCTACAAAATAGATACTTTGAGCATCAAAAAGGGTAAAATAAAATACGAAATTACCCCAGGAAGTGCCTATTTTCTGGATTCCTTAAGAACTACTATTTTAACGCCAGCTTTAGATTCTTTATATGAAACTAACAAATCCAATACATTTATAAAATCAGGAAATCAATATAAAACAGAAGATTTTGAGAATGAAAAAAACAGAATCACTACCCATTTTAGAAATAATGGAGCATACTATTTTCAGCCTAATTATGTAACTTTTGACATAGATACCATTAAGAAAGTCAATCAAGCAAACATCAACTTGATGATTAGTAATTATTCGTATCAGGAACAAGATTCAAGCAAAACCGAACCTTTCAAAATTTATACAATAAGCGATGTAAATATTTACACTGATTATTCTCCAAGTAATAATAGTATAAAAATTACTGACAGTACAACCTACAACAACTTTAATCTATACAGTCAAGACAAATTAAAATACAAACCACGAGCAATTACTAATGCGATCTTTATTACAAAAGGAGGATTATTTGCTGATTATAAAACCGTTTTAACAACACGGTATTTGAATAATCTTAAAATTTTTAACTACCCATCGATACAATATGAAGTTGATCCAAGAGATTCAACCGCACAGTCATTGATTGCAAAAGTATACTTGACTCCTAGAAAAAAATACAGCTTTGGGACGACACTAGACGTCACCCATTCTAACATACAAGATTTTGGTGTGGGTTTAAGTGTTTCTGAAACGATACGAAACGTTTTCAATGGAGCCGAAACGCTCGAATTAGCTGTGCGCGGAAATATTGGATCTTCAAAGGATTTAGCAAATCCAAAAAACAATTTTTTCAATGTTTCTGAATATGGTTTAGATTTAAAGCTTAACATTCCACGGATTTTCATGCCATTCAGCACAGAAAAGATCATTCCTAAAAGCATGATTCCATCAACACTAATTACTGTGGGTTTTGCGAAACAACAAAATATTGGCCTAGACAAAGAGAATTTTACAGGAGCATTGTCATACAATTGGACACCAAAAAGAAACAATACCGCCAGA
Organism: Flavobacterium sp. KS-LB2; assembly: GCF_036895565.1. Classification (NCBI taxonomy): domain Bacteria; kingdom Pseudomonadati; phylum Bacteroidota; class Flavobacteriia; order Flavobacteriales; family Flavobacteriaceae; genus Flavobacterium; species Flavobacterium sp. KS-LB2. The sequence continues at coordinate 3,023,648 of NZ_CP145904.1, forward strand.
TTTGACTTGTTCAACACTCAGTTTGTACGAAATCTGAACCCACAGAACTACTTTAATGTTTATGGTTCTTCGTACAACGCTTTGAATGAAATCAGCAAGGAATACAATACAAATCCTTCTTATTATAACAATGACATTGATAAGGACTTGCTTATTGAACAAGGAACAGCAGGCTTTACTAATGACGTTCTCACTGGAAATGCTAATTTCTTAAAACCATTAGAACCTGCAGATTTTCAGTCTGTAAAAAGCATTGAAGAAAGAAGACTGAGACTTACTGAGAACGATTTTATTTTAGCTACTAGTTTTACTTTTTCGAAAACAACAAAAAAGGATTTAACGGACAATACTTTTTATCTTTTTAAAACAAAGATAGAATCGGCAGGAACTCTTTTATCCGCTTTTGCAGCAACAAGCAACCAGAAAAAAAATTCAAATGGCAATTATGAAATATTTAATTTAGAATATTCTGAATACATAAAAACAGAATTTGATTATATCAAACATTGGGATTTATCGAAAGAAAAAATAGTTGCCTTTAGATCGTTTTTTGGAATCGCGATTCCATTTGGAAATTCAGACTATATCCCTTTTTCAAGGAGTTACTTTTCAGGTGGGTCAAATGACAATCGAGCATGGCAACCCTACGGTTTAGGACCGGGAAGCAGCGGCGCATTAGACGATTTTAATGAAGCAAATATGAAAATTGCGATTAGTGGTGAATTTCGCTTTAAAATATTAGGCAGTTTGAAAGGAGCTCTTTTTGCAGATGCTGGAAATATATGGAACGTATTAGACAATGTAGAAGATGAGAAATCTACATTTACCCAACTTAAAGACTTGAAAGACATTGCGTTAGGTACTGGATTTGGACTTAGATACGACCTTAGTTTCTTTGTAATTCGTTTTGATTTAGGATTTAAAACCTACAATCCAGCTAATGAAACCAACAAAAGATGGTTTAGGGAATACAACTTTGCGAACTCCGTTTTAAATTTTGGAATAAATTATCCGTTCTAATCCTAATTAATTCTTATTTTTGCAAACTAAAAACTAAATAAAACAACTAAAAAAATTACAATGGCACACAACATAAAACCAGGCGTAGCTACAGGAGATCAGGTTCAGGAAATTTTTAATTATGCCAAAGAAAAAGGATTTGCACTTCCGGCAGTAAATGTTACGGGATCAAATACAATCAATGGAGTACTTGAAACTGCAGCAAAACTTAATGCTCCAGTTATCATTCAATTTTCTAATGGAGGAGCACAATTTAATGCTGGAAAAGGACTTTCTAATGCAGGTGAAAAAGCAGCAATCGCTGGTGGAATTGCTGGTGCATTACACATTCATACATTGGCAGAAGCTTATGGAGCAACTGTAATTTTACATACTGACCACTGCGCAAAAAAATTATTACCTTGGATTGACGGTTTATTAGATGCTTCAGAAGCACATTTTGCCAAAACTGGAAAACCATTATTCTCTTCACACATGATTGACTTATCTGAGGAGCCTATCGAAGAAAACATCGAAATTTGCAAAGGATATTTAGAAAGAATGAGCAAAATGGGAATGACACTTGAAATCGAACTTGGTATTACCGGTGGTGAAGAAGATGGTGTTGACAACTCTGATGTTGATAGCTCTAAATTATACACACAACCAGAAGAAGTTGCTTACGCATACGAGGAACTTTCTAAAGTAAGTCCAAAATTTACAATTGCAGCTGCTTTTGGAAACGTACATGGAGTTTACAAACCAGGAAATGTGAAATTGACTCCAAAAATCTTAAAAAATTCTCAAGATTTTGTTCAAAATAAATTCAACACAGGACACAACCCAGTAGATTTCGTTTTCCACGGTGGTTCAGGTTCTACGTTAGAAGAAATTAGAGAAGGTATTAGCTACGGAGTAATAAAAATGAATATCGATACTGATTTACAATTTGCTTTTACGGAAGGTATCCGTGATTACATGGTAAAAAACATCGATTATTTGAAAACTCAAATTGGAAACCCAGAAGGTGCTGATGCTCCAAACAAAAAATATTACGATCCAAGAAAATGGTTGCGTGAAAGCGAAGTTACTTTCAACGCAAGACTTGAGCAAGCATTTGCTGACTTGAACAACGTAAATACATTATAATAAAAAGTTTAAAGTTTCAGGTTCAAGGTTTTCAAAACTTTAAACTTTAGACCCGAAACAACAAAAACAATAAATATGGCTTGGTTTAAAAGAAAAGAAAAAGGGATTACTACTGCTACCGAAGACAAAATGGACATTCCAAAAGGACTTTGGTACAAATCTCCAACTGGAAAAATTATTGATGCCGATGAACTAGCTCGTAACTTATTTGTAAGTCCCGAAGATGGTTTTCACGTTAGGATTGGAAGTACAGAATATTTTCAAATTTTATTTGACAACAATGAATTTGTTGAATTAGATAAAAACATGACTTCTAAAGATCCTTTGCATTTTGTTGATACAAAAAAATATGCAGATCGTTTGAAAGATGTTATGGAAAAAACCAAACTTAAGGATGCAGTGCGCACCGGAGTTGGAAAATCAAAAGGGAAAGATGTTGTCATCTGCTGTATGGATTTTGCCTTTATCGGTGGTTCTATGGGAGCTGTAGTGGGAGAGAAAATCGCAAGAGGAATCGATCACGCTATCAAAAACAAACTGCCTTTTGTTATGATTTCAAAATCAGGTGGAGCAAGAATGATGGAAGCTGCTTATTCATTAATGCAATTAGCTAAAACATCCGTAAAACTCGCTCAACTTGCCGAAGCAAAATTACCTTACATTTCGTTATGTACGGATCCAACGACTGGAGGAACAACTGCTTCTTACGCCATGCTTGGAGATATTAATATTTCTGAACCAGGCGCATTAATTGGGTTTGCAGGACCTAGAGTAGTTAGAGACACAACCGGTAAAGATTTACCAGAAGGTTTCCAAACTGCTGAGTTCTTACTTGAACATGGTTTCTTAGACTTTATAACACCACGAAAAGAATTGAAAGACAAAATTAATTTGTATATTGATTTGATTCAAAACAATCCTATTAGATAAATGAAAATCCCGAGCAATCGGGATTTTTTATTTTTTAACTATTTCACTACAAATAAAAACAGCTTTCAAAATTATCTGAAAGCTGTTTTTTTTATTTCTTTAATAGAGTTCGTATAAATTACATTCCTGTTCTAATCGCTTCCACAGGATCTAGTTTTGAAGCAGAAATCGCTGGAAGTATTCCAGATATCAATCCAATTATAGCAGCTAATCCAGTTCCCAAAAGAATATTCCCTGCACTTAAAACAAACTCAAAATCCAGTGCTTTTGTTAAGATTACAGAAATTATCCAAACGAGAAAAAGTCCAATCATTCCGCCGATAACAGAAAGTATTATCGCTTCAAACAAAAACTGGAATAATATAAATCTGTTTTTGGCTCCTAATGATTTCTGAATACCAATCAAATTAGTTCGCTCTTTTACGGAAACGAACATTATATTGGCAATCCCAAAACCGCCTACTAATAATGAAAAGCCACTAATGATCCATCCTACAACATTCATTTGCCCTAAAATTCCATCAATAAGATCTGTAAAACCAGAAAATACATTAATAAAAAAATTATCAATTTCACCAGCTTTCAAACCTCTAAAACTTCTAAGTTTTTGAGATATTTCACCTTTATAGGCATCCATATCCGCCCCTTTTTCAGGTTTAAAAATAATAACGTTTGTCAAAGAAGTATTATTATCCCCATACAATTGGCGCACAAAATTCACTGGAATATATGCTGATGTATCATTACTATCGCCAAACAAACCTGAACCTTCTTTTTTAAGAACACCAATAACAGTAAAACGCTTGCCATACAAACGAACATTTTTTCCAATTGGTTCCGCATTTTCAAACAAGGATTTTGCAATTTCGCTTCCAAGAACGATAACTGTAACACCAGAGTTAGCCTCAGATTCATTATAAAACCTTCCTCTTTCAAATTCAAGCCCTTGAATATCTATGAATTCATGTGAAACTGGAACAATATTGATATCACTAACGGTTTTTGAATCATATTTAATAGACTCTCTTCGAGTAAATATTTGATATGCCATTTGATCCGTATTAGTCATAGCCCCTTTCATGTATGTATACTCGTCGTACTTCACATTAGGAAACTGTTCTCTTTTCCATTGCGGAATCTCCGAAGGTCCAAAAGAAAACTTCATCAAATAGATTGTATTTTTATCTAAACTACTCAAATCCTTTGTGATCTTTCTGTCCAAAGAATCCACAGCAGCAAGTACCGCTATAATTGAAAAAATTCCAATAGTAACTCCTAACAAAGAAAGCAGCGTCCTTAACTTGTTGTTGCGCAATGCATTCATAGCAAAGCCCAAACTCTCTTTTAATAACCGAAGGTAAACTAGCATAAAATCTTTTTTGTATTAAAGTAAAATTCCATAAATATTATTCAAAAACCTAATGAAAAATGTATTCGTTGCTGCGTGAATCAATTATTTTATCTTTGCCAATGAAATAGAAGTAAAAATTACATATTATCTCATTTTCAAATGGCTTAATTTTCACATTAAAAAACTATTTTTGCACTTCATAACTATAACTACATAATGAACACAACAAAAACAATTCAATCTGCATTAATCTCTGTCTTCTCAAAAGAAGGATTAGAACCTATAGTAAGACAACTAAACAGTCAAAATGTTACACTTTATTCTACAGGAGGGACTGAAGATTTTATAAAAAATCTTGGAATTCCTGTAATTCCTGTAGAAGATGTTACTTCCTACCCTTCTATTTTAGGTGGCAGAGTAAAAACATTACACCCTAAAGTTTTTGGAGGAATTTTAAACCGCCAAGATAATGAGAGTGATGTGCAACAAATGATAGAGTTCAACATTCCACAAATAGATTTAGTAATTGTAGACTTGTATCCATTTGAAAAAACGGTTGCTTCAGGAGCTAGTGAATCAGATATTATTGAAAAAATAGATATTGGTGGTATTTCTTTGATACGCGCTGCCGCAAAAAACTTCAAGGATACTGTAATTGTTGCATCGGTAGACCAATATGGCTTGCTTTTGGATTTGATTACATCTCAAAATGGTGCTACAACACTAGAAGATAGAAAATTATTGGCTACAAAGGCATTTCATGTTTCCTCACATTATGACACTGCGATATTCAATTATTTCAACACTGACGAAACCATTTACAAACAAAGTATTGCTAACGGACAAGTTTTGAGATATGGTGAAAACCCACATCAAAAAGGATTTTTCTTCGGTGATTTTGATGCAATGTTCAACAAAGTTCACGGAAAAGAATTGTCTTACAATAATTTATTAGATGTAGATGCTGCAGTAAATTTGATTAATGAATTCAAAAATGACGGTCCTACATTTGCTATATTAAAACACAATAATGCCTGTGGTTTAGCGTCAAGAACTACTATCAGCGAAGCCTATCTTGCAGCATTAGCCTGCGATCCTACTTCAGCTTTTGGAGGTGTTTTAATTTCGAATACAAAAATTGATGTGGCTACAGCTTCAGAAATAAATAAATTGTTTTGCGAAGTTGTAATTGCCCCAGAATATGATACTGAAGCCATTGCAATTTTACAAGAAAAGAAAAACCGAATTATATTAATCCAAAACGAAGTAGAATTACCACAAAAACAAGTTCGTACTTGCTTAAACGGAATTTTAGTTCAGGAAAGAAACAACATAACCGACAATAAAGAAGACTTAAGAACCGTTACTATAACTGAACCTACTGAACAAGAAATTCAGGATCTAATTTTTGCTTCTAAAATTTGTAAAAACACGAAATCAAATACGATTGTTTTTGCAAAAAATGGTACACTTATTGCTTCTGGTACTGGACAAACATCAAGAGTAGATGCCTTGCAACAAGCAATAGAAAAAGCAAAAACTTTTGGATTTGATTTACATGGTGCATCTATGGCAAGCGACGCTTTTTTCCCATTTCCAGATTGTGTAGAAATAGCTAAAGAAGCAGGAATAACTGCTGTAATTCAGCCAGGAGGTTCCATAAAAGACGAATTGAGTATTAATTACTGTAATGAAAATAAAGTTGCAATGGTATTTACAGGAACTCGTCATTTTAAACATTAATTTGTTTAACTTTGCCCGTCACAAATTTATAACTTTTAACCCTTAAAAAACTTATGGGATTTTTTGATTTCATGACTGAGGATATCGCGATAGACCTTGGTACCGCCAACACTTTAATCATACATAATGATAAAGTTGTCATAGACAGCCCTTCGATAGTTGCTCGTGATAGAGTTTCAGGCAAAATCATCGCTGTTGGTAAAGAAGCCAACATGATGCAGGGAAAAACACATGAAAACATTAAAACGATAAGACCTTTGAAAGATGGTGTAATTGCTGATTTTGATGCTTCAGAAAAAATGATCAGTATGTTTATAAAAAGCATACCAGCATTGAAAAAAAGAATGTTCACTCCAGCATTAAGAATGGTTGTCTGTATTCCCTCAGGAATTACTGAAGTAGAGATGAGAGCCGTAAAAGAATCGTGCGAGAGAGTAAACGGTAAAGAAGTTTATTTAATACATGAACCTATGGCAGCAGCAATTGGTATTGGAATCGATATCATGCAACCAAAAGGAAACATGATTGTTGATATAGGTGGAGGAACAACAGAAATTGCAGTAATAGCATTAGGTGGAATTGTATGTGACAAATCAGTAAAAATTGCTGGTGATGTATTTACAAATGATATCGTGTATTACATGCGTACGCAACACAATCTTTTTGTTGGAGAAAGTACCGCTGAAAAAATCAAAATTCAAATTGGCGCAGCTATTGAAGATTTAGAAACTCCTCCAGAAGACATGTCAGTTCAAGGTAGAGATTTACTTACTGGTAAACCAAAACAAGTAGAAGTTTCTTATAGAGAAATCGCTAAAGCACTAGACAAATCAATCCAACGAATTGAAGATGCTGTAATGGAAACTTTATCACAAACACCTCCTGAATTAGCAGCTGATATTTACAACACAGGAATCTACCTTGCAGGTGGAGGATCTATGTTAAGAGGACTTGATAAAAGGATTTCGCAAAAAACAGATTTACCTGTTTACATTGCAGAAGATCCATTAAGAGCAGTTGTTAGAGGAACTGGTATGGCACTTAAAAACATTACAAAATTTAAAAGCATTTTGATTAAGTAATTTATTTTTGTTCTACTTTTCTGGCTTCAAGTTCAAGTCAATTTATAACAATTAGGTTACCAAACAAGACATACAGTTATTTACATTATACCGTTAAGAAATGCAGCAAATATTTAATTTTATTTTTAAAAACAGTAATAGATTACTGTTTTTGCTGCTTTTGGGTATCTCGTTATCACTCACTATTCAATCACATTCTTTCCATAGAAGCAAAATAATTAGTTCTGCAAACTTTTTAAGTGGCGGTGTATATGAAAAGGTGAATAATCTTAACGAATATTTAAATTTAAAAAGTCAAAACGATGCTCTTGCTCTTGAAAATGCAAAGCTAAAAAGTCTTTTATTTAATCTTAAAGACACTACTGCAATAAAAAAACTGGACAGCATCAAAGGGGTGAAACCAGATGATATAGTCGTTTCTAAAGTAATTCATAATTCCTATAATGTTCATGAAAATTACTTAACCTTGAATTCTGGAGAATTACAGGGTGTAAAACCGGATATGGGCGTGATTAATAGTTTAGGAATAGTAGGAATTATAGAAAATACATCTCCAAATTACTCGACAGTAATTAGTATTCTGAATAAAAAGTCACAAATCAATGCTAAAATCAAAAAGTCAAATCACTTTGGTTCTTTGATTTGGAACGGAAAAAGTACGGGTTTCGTTCAGTTGATTGATGTCCCTAGATTAGCAGCAATCCGTAAAGGAGATACAATTGTAACTGGAGGTCAATCAGTAATTTTTCCAGAAAACATTAACATTGGAACAATTGACAAAATAGAAATAGACAATCAAACGAACTATTATACGATAACCGTGAGATTGTTTAATGATATGACGAACTTAGGTCATGTATATATTATAAAAAATAAAGATCGCGAAGAAGTTACTAATTTAGAAAAAAGAGAAAAAGATGAATAGCACCTTGTTAGTCAATATTTTTCGATTTATTCTGTTATTGGCAGTTCAAATTATCATATTCAATAATATGAATTTTTTAGGCTACATAAGCCCTTTTCCGTACCTATTGTTCATCATACTTTACCCAGTAAATGGAAATAAGTCTGGCCTAGTACTAGCGAGTTTTTTACTTGGACTTATTATGGACATGTTTAGCAATTCTGGTGGAATACACGCTACCGCTTGTTTAGTGCTAGCCTATTTTAGACCTTTTATTTTTAAATTTGCTTTTGGTCTCAGTTATGAATATCAAACCATAAAACTAAATGATGTATTGACGCCTGAAAGATTTTCATTTATACTACTTTCTGTTTTTATTCATCATTTTACATTATTTGTATTAGAAGCTTTCCAGTTTAGCTTTATTTTTGATATTCTAATCAGAATTTTATTAAGTACTGTATTTACAATTATTATTTGCATCATAATAATATATCTTATTAAGCCAAACAAAAGATGAGAAAAGTCTTGTTGCCTTCTTTAATCATTCTAGCTACTTCTTTGCTTGTAATGCGTATCTTTTATTTGCAAATTGTTGACGATACTTTAAAACTAAAGTCGGAAAACAATGCCATCAAGAAAAAGTACGAATATCCAGAAAGAGGATATATCTATGATAGAAAAGGAAAGTTATTAGTTGCCAACCAAGCATCTTATGACATCATGGTTATTCCAAGAGAAGTAAAAAATACGGATACTTTGGAGTTTTGCCAATTATTGAATATTACTAAAGAAGATTTCATTAAAAAAATTCAAAAGGCAACCATATACAGTCCCCGCTTGCCATCCGTTTTCTTGGCACAATTAAACAAAAGTGAATTTGCTGCTTTTCAAGAAAAAATAAGAAAATACGAAGGCTTTTATTTTCAAAAACGTTCCTTACGTGACTATGAAGTCAATTTTGGAGCCAATGTTTTTGGTTTCATTACTCAGGTAAATGAAAAATTAGTTGCCAAAAACCCATATTATAATAGTGGAGATTTAATTGGTCGACAAGGTGTAGAAGAAAGCTATGAGGACCTTTTACGAGGAATAAAAGGCGTAAAATATATTCAAAAAGACAAATACAATAGAGAAATTGGTTCTTACAAAGATGGAAAATATGACACTATTGCTGTTCAAGGAGAAGACATAAACCTTACTATTGATGCTGAAATTCAAAAATACGGAGAAGAATTAATGATCAACAAACGAGGTGGAATTGTCGCAATCGAACCAAGTAGTGGAGAAATATTGGCACTTGTAACTGCTCCATCTTATGATCCGGGCATATTGGTAGGAAGACAACGCTCTAAAAATTATACCGAACTGTATCGCGATTCAATAGCGAAACCACTTTATGATAGAGGTTTGCTAGCTGAGTATCCTCCAGGATCTCCATTCAAAATTTTAACTGGACTTGTAGCACTGCAAGAAGGTGTTATTGATGAGAATAGTACTGTTTTTTGCAACAGAGGTTTTAGTTATGCTCGAGGCCGTTTTATGGGATGTCATTGCCATGGAGGTGCACTTCAATTGCATAGAGGTATTTTTGAGTCTTGCAATTCTTATTTTGCTACAGCCTACATGAAAACGATAAACAAGTATGCAAAACCTGCACAAGCGGTTGATATTTGGAGTAATCACGTAAAAAGTTTTGGTTTAGGACAATTCATGGGTTATGATTTACCAACTGGTAAAAGAGGGAAAGTCCCTGATTCAAAAACATACAAACGTATTTACCCTAACGGAGGTTGGAGAAGCACTACTATTGTTTCAAATTCTATTGGACAAGGCGAAGTACTTATGACGCCAATTCAACTGGCTAATATGATGGCTACAGTAGCTAACAAAGGGCATTATTACACGCCTCATATCATCAAAAAAATTGAAGGGCATAAAATTGACGAAAAATTTACGACTAAACATGTAACCACAATTGATAAAAAATATTTCGAACCAATTATCAGTGGCTTATTTGATGTATATAACTTAGGAACAGCTAGATCATTACGCGTTGAAGGAATTGACATTTGTGGAAAAACTGGTACTGCAGAAAATTTTGCAAAAATCGGAGGAGTCAGAGTAAAATTAGAAGACCATTCTATATTTGTAGCTTTTGCACCAAAAGACAATCCAAAAATTGCCATTGCAGTTATGGTTGAAAATGGTGGATACGGAGCAACAATTGCAGGACCTATTGCCAGCTTAATGATTGAAAAATACCTTAGACAAAAAATTACCCGAATTGATCTTGAAAAGAGAATTCTAGCCACTAGTTTACAAAGTCGTTATGCTAAATTAGGAGGGCTTTCTGATGCAGTAAAACTACAATTGAGGATTAGTGATTCTCTTCTAAAAAAGAAAACAACAGTTCCAGCTGTTAAAGCAAAAACAGACACTACTAAAACGAATAAACAAACTACTTAATCCAGATGAAAAACCAAAGTATAACGAATAACATCGACTGGATAAGCATCATAATATATGCTGTATTAGTTATTTTGGGTTGGCTAAATATCTATTCGTCTTCGCTTTCATCAATGGAAGGCACTCATGAAAAACAGCTTATATTCATCATATTGACTATTCCCTTAATTTTTGTTGTCCTTTCTGTTGACGGTAAGTTTTATGAAAAATATGCCAGTATTATTTTTGGAATATCCCTACTTACATTAGCAGGGCTGTTTTTATTTGGTAAAACTATAGCAGGTCAACGGTGTTGGTATGCAATAGGTAGTTTTACAATACAGCCTTCTGAATTTGCAAAAGCGGCAACAGCTTTAGCCTTAGCAAAATATTTAAGTGACACTCAAATCAATTTAAAAGAAGTAAATAGGCAAGTACAAGCCCTTGCCATAATTCTTTTGCCTGTGATTCTAATACTTCCTCAACCTGACCCAGGAAGCGCTTTAATATACAGCATATTTATCATCGTTTTATACCGTGAAGGCTTACCCTCATGGTATGTTTGGACAGGTTTTATCACCATTCTTTTATTCGTATTAACGCTTATATTAGAGCCACAATATGTAATTCTCATAGCACTAATCACATTATTATTAGTTCATTTCAAATCAAGATTAGCTGATAGGAATATTGTTTTGAGTAGTATCCTTTTTGTAGTGATTTCTGGGTTTGTTTTATCAGTAAACTATGTTTTCGAAAATGTATTCAAACAGCACCATAGGGATCGTTTTAATATCCTATTAGGTAAAACCGTAGATCTAAAAGGAATTGGTTATAATACAAATCAATCCGAAATAGCCATTGGTTCTGGTGGTTGGTTTGGAAAAGGGTTTTTAGAAGGTACACAAACAAAAGGTGGATTCGTTCCTGAGCAACATACGGATTACATATTCACAACAGTGGGCGAAGAATGGGGATTTGTTGGTTCCTTAGTAGTTATTGCTCTTTTTGCAGGCTTATTACTCCGAATAATATATCTGGCCGAAAGACAAAAAACAAAATTCAGTAGAGTATATGGCTATTGTGTAGCTGGAGTTTTATTCACTCACTTTTTTGTGAATATTGCTATGGTAGTTGGTATTTTCCCTACAATAGGTGTCCCGCTTCCTTTCTTTTCCTATGGAGGATCTGGGCTTTGGGGATTCACAATATTATTATTCATATTTATAAAAATGGATGCCAATAAAGTAAATGAGTGGTAACAAATAATCTATCTTTTCAAAATTTTGAGAATTAAAAACATTTCATTGTATCATAAAGGGACCAGATTGCCCATTTAAATTTAAAAAAGCTAATTTTTTAAAGCCTAATTAAAACTCCAATTTTTATAATCATTGTTTTTTTCTAATTGATTTTCAATCTTATCATTCAATTGTGGAAAGAAGTCAATTCCTGTCATTTTTTCGATATAATCAACCGAAACTACAAAGCTATATAATGGCGCATTACTTTCTAAATTTGGAACTAGAAAACCTATCATTCTGAGATTATCTCCAGAATTAGCTACTAATATTTTATAAAAAACCTTAGGAACTGAAACTTTTTCTTTCCCTATTGTCAACAATGAAGATTCCAAAACACCACCTGTAACTACATAAACCCCATCATATTTTACAGCCCAATAACGTACTTTCTGTTCTAATCTATTCCATACCCCATTATTAAAATTACGAACTTGTGGAGAAATATTAGAGGTAAAAAAAGTGTCGTTATAGGCATCCAAAGCAAACTCCATATCGCCTGCTGGGCAAAGATGTCCTTTGTCATAATTTGTATTTTTATAATTTCGCCAATCAGCCGATCCTGTGGTTACTTTAGCATCCGCAATAAAAAAAGGACGTTTAAAATCATTATTCTTTACATAACTTTTCTTAAGTTCATAAGCAACCCATTCTGCCTGTTCATGAACTTCATTATACGACAAAGTATAATACTGATGCTTAACAACTTGTCCTCCAGAGGAAGACGGCAAGAAATCAAAGTCCTCGCCCATTGATAGGCTTCTATTATCAAAACTATCAACTGGATTTTTATACTTATTTAAATGATAATTCTTGTCTTCGTTGTAAAGCTTTGAATTACCTCTTCCAACATCTTTTTTACAAAAAGAAAAAAGGAATCCATTAAGCACAACCAATAGTAAAGCGACTAGTTTTGTATTTTTCATTTCTAACTCTATATAAAGTTTATTGGTATTCCACTAGCTAATAAATAAAAACAAAGAGTTCTAACAAATTAAAACACATCAGACAGCTTTATTAAGTGTTCAATATTAAATAAAAAAAATTGGATAAGTAAACTAAATAAAAAACGCTCCGAGAATTCTGTTGAATATCTGGAGCGTTCTAGCTTATTAATGATTTTTTATGTAGTGAATTAACAAATCACTACTTAAGATTTTACCAATTTATCTTTTTTTATTTTAGCTGGAATATTCTTTTTTGAAATTGATTTGGGTTGCAAATCATCCAAAACATTGATTGCTTCTTCAACATAAATATCTTTAGATAAAGATTCATGCCATATTTCTCTTTTTTCTTTCAAAGAAGCATCTTTACTCATAGCTTCTGTTTCATAAGGCAACGAAGTAAAGGTCAATGTGTTTTTGTAATTTACAATTGGCTTGTACTTTTTTGCTTTCTCTTCTATATCTGCTTGAGCAATTTTAAACTTGTCAATATTTAAACTGTAGACGTTTTCTTCACTTCTACTATCAATCCATTTTGCATTTTCTTCAATTAATTGAAACTGTGGATTTTTATTAATTCTATTTTTACTATTGGCAATTGCTTGATTAAAATTTGCATTATTATTCCAAACCGTATAATCTGCCTGATCAATTTTATCCCAAGGCATTGCGTTATCAATATCGCGTTCACCCATTTTTAAATAAGCATATCTATCCGGCATTACGATATCACTGCGTACTCCTTCTAATTGAGTAGATCCACCATTAATTCTATAGAATTTTTGAGTTGTTGTTTTGATTGCGCCTAAATCACCCACTGCGCTATTGCGTACCAGAGTATTTAAATCATAAACATTTTGTACTGTTCCTTTACCATAGGTTTGCTTGCTTCCAATGATGATTCCTCTTTTATAATCTTGGATAGCTGCAGCAAGAATTTCTGAAGCCGAAGCTGAAAAACTATTCACCATAATTACTAAAGGACCATCCCATTCAATTTTTTTATCTCGGTCATAAAGAACCTCTTTTTGTCTTCCAGCTGATTTAATTTGAACAATTGGACCTTGCTCAATAAACAATCCAGCTATATCAACAACAGTTGATAAAGACCCACCACCGTCATCACGTACATCAAGAATAATTCCGTTTACACCTGATTTTTTCAATCGATCTACTTCTATGGCAATATCTTTTCCAGCATCTCTTCCATCTTTATTTTCAAAATCAATGTAGAATTTTGGCAAATAAATTACTCCGTATTTTAATCCATTTTTATTTACAATACTAGACTTGGCATACGTCTCTTCTATTTCAACAATATCTCTAATAATAGAAATAATCTTAATGGTTCCATCCACTTTTTTTACAGTAAGACGAACTTCCGAGCCTTTAGGACCTTTAATTTTTTTAACAACGTCGTCTAAACGCATCCCAACAACATCAACAGCCTCACTATTTCCTTGAGCCACTTTCATAATCAAATCTCCTGATTCAAGTTCTTTTCCTCTCCAAGCTGGACCACCAGAAATAAGTTCTGAAATTTCAGTAAGATCATTTTTCTTTTGTAAACGAGCACCAATTCCTTCTAATTTACCGCTAATATCTTGATCAAAACGAGCTTTATCGTCTGCTGCCAAATAATTTGTATGTGGGTCAAAACGTGCTGTTATAGAATTAATATAAACTGAAAACCAATCGTTTCTATCTAGGTCTTTAATAAACCCAAAATATTCGTCTAATGATTTACCTGAACTTTCCCTTGTTTCTTTTTCTAAAGTCTCAAAAGATTTAACCTCGTAGGTAGCATCATTTTTCTTCTTATCTTGTTCTAATTTTTGCTTGTCAACAAGAGATGAAAGAGTAGATAATTTGATTTGCTTGCGCCATTTGTCTCTAAGTTCAGTAGCACTTTTAGAATAAGGTGCTTTTTCATAATCAATATTGAAACTTTCATCAACGGAATAGTCAAACGGAGTACTCAAAACATCTTTGTAAATCTTTTTACTTTCTTCCATACGCTTTATTAAACGCTCGTAAGTAAGATTGAAAAAACTCAAATCTTTATTCAACAACTGATCGTCTAATTGCAGTTCAAATTTAGAAAATTCATCAATATCGGACTGCAAAAAGAATCGTTTGGACGGATCTAATGCTTCTATATAACCTTTATATATTCCTTTAGAGAATGTATCATCAATTGTGGCGGGACTGTAATGTCCTTTCTCTATAACATAAGTCAACAACTCTAAAAGTAATTTATCTTTTTCGGGATCTGCTGATTTAGTCGCGTTCATTTTGAATGCAAACAATGTCACAGAAAGGCATACTACAACAAGAAGTATTTTATAATTTCTTTTCATAAAGTTAATAATAGTATTCATGAATTTTTTAATCTAAATTACGGTAAAAACTATGCCAACAGTGGGAGAGCCTCCATAAATTTTTGTTAAAGATATAAAAATGTTCTTTTCTTTTTAGTTAAATGAATCAACATAACATATTTTTATCTTTTGTTTACGCAATCCATTCTGTGTTATTACATTTGTCTTCAAAACAATCCATAATCAATCCTTTTTGCACTATAAATAATGAAAAATAGCAAACCTTTAATTTTAATAACAAATGATGACGGTATTTCAGCTCCAGGACTTAAAGCTTTAATTGCTGTTATGGCAGAAATAGGTGAAATAGTTGTCGTAGCTCCTGACAATCCTCAAAGTGCCATGGGCCACGCCATTACCATAAATAGCACCTTATATTTGAATAAAATTTCTAAAGAAAACGACCCTTTTTTAGAATATAGTTGTTCTGGAACACCCGTAGATTGTGTCAAACTTGCGGTTAATGAAATTCTGAAACGAAAACCAGATTTATGTGTTTCCGGTGTAAACCATGGATCAAATTCTTCTATCAATGTGATTTACTCTGGGACTATGAGTGCGGCAGTCGAAGCAGGCATCGAAGGTATTCCAGCTATTGGTTTCTCTTTGTTGGATTATGATTGGAATGCCGATTTTGAAACTATAAAATCTTTTATTCGAAAAATAGCATTAGAAGTTTTAGAAAACGGACTTCCAGAAGGAGTTGTTCTAAATGTAAATTTTCCAAAATTAGAAGAAAAAGATATTAAAGGAATCCGAATTTGTCGTCAAGCGAAAGCACTTTGGGTAGAGAAATTTGACAAACGAAAAACACCACAAGGAAGAGACTATTATTGGCTGGCTGGAGAATTTGTAAACCAAGACAAAGGCGAAGATACCGATGAATGGGCATTACAGAACGGATACATATCCGTGGTCCCTGTTCAGTTTGACCTAACGGCACATCACACAATACAACAACTTAACACTTGGAAATGGAATGAATAAAAAAGACTTGTTTGTTGGGTTTTTAATTGGCATTGCGAGTGCCATTCTTGGGAGTTATATTTTTATAACTTTTTTTACTGATTTTAATTTTATTGCAGGAATACAAATCATGAAATCACAAGGGAATTTAGGTAAAATCATAACATTAGGCTCTATTCTTACTTTGGCAGCATTTGGTGTTTTACTAAAAATGAATAAAGAAACAATGGCGCGTGGTGTGGCTTTATCCGTGATAATCATGGCAATTACAACTATGTTTACTTAAGAAATCTTAATAGTTTATCTTTGTAAATCGAAAAAAATAGATTTTTAAAAAAGCAATATGATTTTATAGGTTTGAAAAACAGATTTATAAACTCTTAATCAAAAAAGCATGAAATATTATATTATAGCAGGTGAAGCTTCTGGGGATTTACACGGTTCAAACTTGATGAAAGAGCTGTATCAAAAAGATCCAAATGCTGACATCCGTTTTTGGGGTGGCGATTTGATGAAAAATGTTGGCGGTACTTTAGTGAAACACTATCGGGAATTAGCGTTTATGGGTTTCATCGAAGTGATTTTTAACTTAAAAACTATTTTGAATAACATCAAAATATGCAAAAAAGACATTCTTGAGTTTCAACCCGACGTTCTTATTTTCATAGATTATCCAGGTTTCAATTTGCGCATAGCAAAATGGGCCAAAGCATTAGGCATGAGAACGCATTATTATATTTCACCTCAAATCTGGGCTTGGAAAGAAAGTAGAATTACCGATATCAAGCACGATATTGACAAAATGTATGTGATTTTACCTTTTGAAAAACAATTTTACGAGGATAAACATCATTTTCCAGTTGAATTCGTAGGACATCCTTTAATCGATGCTATACACAATCAACCCGCAATTGATCCAATACTTTTTAGAAAAGAAAATCAATTAGACGAAAAACCAATTATTGCTATTTTGCCAGGGAGCCGAAAACAGGAAATTACCAAAATGCTATCTGTAATGTTGAGTGTTGTCAATGATTTTCCCGACTATCAATTCGTAATTGCCGGCGCTCCAAGTCAGGAATTCTCTTTTTATAAAAATTTCATTTCTCATGAAAACATAAAATTCATTTCCAATAAAACCTATGACTTATTGCGAAATTCAACTGCCGCTTTAGTCACTTCAGGAACTGCAACTCTGGAAACGGCACTTTTTAAAGTTCCGGAAGTGGTATGTTACAAAGGCAGCTGGGCTTCCTACCAAATTGCGAAACGAATCATCACGCTCAAATACATTTCATTGGTAAACTTGATAATGGATGAAGAAGTAGTAACCGAATTAATACAGGAGGAATGTACTACCAAACGCATTAGTGAAGAACTTAAAAAAATTCTAGAATCCAATCATCGTAATACGCTTTTAGAAAAATATGCGTTATTAGAAGACAAATTAGGAGGCATTGGCGCCAGCGAGAAAACCGCTAAATTCATTGTTTCTGATTTACAATAGTTTACAACTAATTTATTACTATTTAAATTCATCAAAAAAAATTCTTTTGAAACATTTCGCATTTCTACTATTGATTCTTATTTTTTTTACGGCTTGTAAATCTACTTCCCCCATAGTTACTTCTAAAAAACCAGACACCAAAAAAGAGAAATTAACGAAATCCGATAAAAGAAAATCAAATCGTTTGGCAGAAGAACTGATTGATGCAGCAGCTGAAAATCTTGGAGTAAAATATAAATATGCAGGCACAACAAAAGCAGGTTTTGATTGTTCAGGCTTGATGTACACCATTTTTAGTTCACATAACATAACCCTTCCTCGTAGCTCTTATCAACAGTCAAAAATAGGTGAGGTTATCAATACAGAACGTGAAGAGGCGCAAAAAGGAGACTTAATATTCTTTAAAACCAACAAAAATTCACAGATAAATCACGTAGGAATCGTCATTGAAGTCAATGATGATGAGATAAAATTCATTCATTCTTCTACTTCAAAAGGAGTAATTATTTCCTCTACAAAAGAACCCTATTATAAAAAAACCTTTGCACAATTAAATCGGGTGCTATAGTCAAGCTAAAAAGCTATATAACTTTTAAAAATAAAGTTTTTTCTTGCTAAAAATGCGTACTTTAGATACATGAAAGTACTCCATTTTCCTTTAGCGAGAATAACAATTGGATTTATTTCAGGAATCCTTTTCGCCTACTACTTTCATCTACCGCTATCATTACTATTTATCTTACTTTCAATATCCATTACTGTTTTTGGAGTGTTGTATTTTTTATTCAAAAACAAAAGTAACAAGATCTTCTATTTTGGTCTGACAACATATCTTCTGTCTTTTCTTATCGGAATTTCGACTCAAGTAATTCACATTGATCATTTTCAGAAAAGCAATTACAGTCATAATACTACTATTTTTGAAAAACCGCATTCCATTTCCATAATCATCCGCGAAAAGCTAAAAAGCTCTCCGTTTAGCGACCGGTATATTGCCATTATAAAACGCGTAAATGAGAAAAAACAAACAGGAAGAATAATCCTAAACATTCAAAAAGACAGTTTGCATCATGAATTCGAGATTGGAGCGCCTCTATTGATTAAGGACATTTTATCTAAAAACAGACCTCCTACTAATCCGAATCAATTTGATTATAGTAAATATCTCGATAATAAACAGATCTACGCACAACTGTATGCTGATGTTGACGAAATCAAAATTGGAACTGAAGTTGAGAAAAACATATGGTATTATTCTTCTAAATTAAGAACCCGAATTATTCATAATTTAGAAAAAAACAACTTCAACAAAACCGAATTAAATGTCGCCATAGCTTTAATAATGGGACAACAACAAGATATTTCACCAGAAATTATTCGGGATTATCAATATGCTGGAGCCGTACATATCTTATCCGTTTCAGGACTGCACATTGGATTTATTTTGGTTTTTGTAACCTTCCTTTTAAAGCCAATTCCGAATACGAAACGAGGTTCATTTATAAAACTACTCATCATTCTTGCCTCTTTATTCAGTTTCGGAATCATTGCGGGTTTAGCGCCTTCGGTAGTTCGTTCTGTAACGATGTTTTCATTTGTTGCCATTGGAAATCATTTACGAAGAAGCGTCAATATTTACCATACATTAATCGTTTCTATATTACTGATTTTACTTTTTGAACCTTCATTCTTATTCGACGTTGGTTTCCAGTTAAGCTATTTAGCCTTATTTTTTATCATTTGGTTGCAACCGCTGTTATCCTCCTTTTGGCAACCTAAAAACAAAATTTCAAAATACATTTGGGACATTCTTACGGTATCGTTTGCAGCACAAATAGGAACATTACCATTAAGTGTTTACTATTTCCATCAATTTCCAGGTTTATTTTTCGTGACCAATATAATTGTAATTCCATTACTAACCATCATCATGATTTTGGGTGTTTTAGTCATGCTTTTAGCCGCATTCAATGTTATTCCTGTATTCCTTTCACAACTATTGGAATGGAGCATTTATTACTTGAACAGAATCATCAATGCCATTGCATCATTAGAACAATTTATAATCCAAGACATTCCATTGCATTTTTACCTATTAATCAGTAGTTATTTGTTGCTTTTTACTGCAATTATTTGGCTAAAAAAACCCAACTTTAACAAATTAGTACTGGTATTAGTTTCTATAATAATTTTACAAATTTCGTGTTTAGGTATTCAATGGAACACTCAAAACGAACAAGAATGGATTGTTTTTAACATCAAAAGAAATACATTACTTGCAGAACGAAATGGGAAAAATATTACGGTCTACGCCAATGACAGTATTTTGAAAACTGCACAAAAAAATAATGCATTAAAGGCGTATCGAATAGGGAATTTAAGTAGTCTTAGAGAGAAAAAAATACTGCAAAACCTTTTTTATTTTAATGGAAAAAAGATTTTCATTTTAGACAGTTCAGGTATTTTTCCAAAAAACATACATCCGGATATCATTGTACTGACTCAATCTCCCAAAATAAATTTTGAACGCTTGTTGCAAACTATAAAACCAAAGATGGTCGTAGCAGATGCCTCCAATTATAAAACCATTCAAAAACAATGGAAGGCAGCTTGTATCAAACAAAAAATCCCTTTTCACGCTACAAGTGAAAAGGGATTCTATAAATTGAATGACTAAATTATTTCTTTTTCAGAAATTCATTTGCAACAGCCAACCACGCAGATGGTCCGCCAGCAACATAACCCGTACTTCCTAAACCTACAAAATTCACTTTACCATCGACAGTGGTAACATTCGCAAAATGGATTGTTGGGAATCCTTGAATTGCAAAAACTTGCTGTAATTCGTCGTTTTGTTTTTTAATCTCAGGAGTCTGTGGTGCTCTTCTAGGATAATCTAATTCTACAAGAACTACATTATCTTTGGCCCAAGTAGCAAATTCAGGTGTTTTCAATACCTCTTTTTGTAACCTGATACACCATCCGCACCAATCGCTACCTGTAAAAAATAACAACATTGGTTTTTTAGTTGCATTCGAAACTTCCATAGCCTTAATGACATTGGTTTCCCAAACTAATTCTTGTGCTTCTGCTGCAAATGAACCCGCAAACAATAATAAAGCAATTATTATTTTCTTCATATTTATACCTTTTAATTATTGACAAATCAAAAACAATGCCTAAAATTATCGAACACCATGCATTAATTTTTTAATTATCGGTGCCATCAAAATAGAGAATAAAGCCACCACTATAGATATTATTGCTAGCATCCAAAAGAAATAACTCAATCCATGTTCGTCAGCAATTTTATCAATATTTTCTCCAAACATACCTGCACCTTTCATTCCAATTGCTACTGCAAGATACCAAACTCCAAACATAAATGCAATCATTCTTGCTGGAACTAATTTACTTACATAAGACAGTCCTACTGGCGAGATACACAATTCAGCCATTGTATGGAAAAGATAGACTAGAATCAACCAAATCATACTTACTGAAGCCGTTTTGGCACCAGCTTCGATTCCGCTTGCGCCAAAAGCGACACATGCCATACCAAGTGCTAATAACCCCATTCCTATACCATATTTCAAATTCGCAGAAGGATTGTATTTACTCTCCCACCATTTAGAAAACAATGGTGCTAATGAAATAATAAACAAGGAATTTAAGGTAGAAAACCAAGTTGCTGGAACTTCGGTTAAAGCCGTGGTAACTTTATCAATTTTCAATGCTTGCAAAGTTGAATCTGATAATGATAAATAGCCTGCTGTATAATAATCTTTTGTCAACATCCAGATTGCTATTGTCCAAATAATTATAAAACTCACACTTAGAATAATATTAGCAAGAGCGTAAAATTTAAAAGTTTGTTTGAATAATAAGATCAATACCCAAGTAATAATTACTAATGGTAGAATCGTTATCAATGAATTCATCACTAAAAATACTACACTCCAATTACCTGTTAAAACTCTATCCGTATAATCATTCGCAAAAATGGTTAAACTGTTTGGAGACTGTTCGAAAATTGCCCAAAAGAAAATAGTCAAAAATGCAAAGAAGGTAACTGCTATTAATTTTTCTTTGGTGATTTTAGAATACTGAGTAAATCTATACACTAACAATACAATAAACACAACTAGTGCCGAAACTATAGCAATAGAGTTTCCGTTTTCACCAAGGAATGAAAAAACATTCACTTTTCCTCCTGATATCTTGGAAGCGGGATCATTTAATAGCCACAATAAAGCTAATAACGACGAAAATGCAATAGCAGCTAATTGTATAGGTGTAAAAGGATTTCTTTTATCTGTATCCAATGCTTCTGCCTTTGCTTTGCTTTCTTTATTTGGTTTCAAACCAATGTCTCCAAAGATATTTTGAGACAACCAAAACTGTAACATTCCAAAGAACATAAATATTCCAGCAAGACCAAAACCATACGTCCAACCCACTTTTTCTCCTAAATATCCACAAAGTAAAATACCAAAGAAAGCCCCGGCATTTACACCCATATAGAATAAAGTATAGGCCCCATCTTTTTTCTCAGGACGATCTTTGTACATTTCAGATACGATTGATGTCATGTTTGGCTTGAAAAAACCATTACCAAAAACCAATAATACTAATCCTAAGTAAATAGAAAATTCTGTTTCAATAGCCATAGAAGCGTGTCCTAAAGTCATCAAACTGGCACCTACAACAACTGCCCATCTAAAACCTATCACTTTATCGGCAAAATAACCACCTAACATTGTGGATAAATAAACCAAACCTACGTAAGATCCAAATAATGCAGAAGCATTTTCACGAGTCCATTCCCAACCACCATCTGTAAAGGAAGCAGTTAAAAACAATATCAATAAAGAACGCATTCCATAGAATGAAAATCGCTCCCACATCTCTGTGAAGAATAAAACGAATAACCCCGCTGGATGTCCTAGAACGGTACTTTTAAAAAATTGATCTGTAGTATTTTCACTCATAGTATTAATTATTTAATTCTTTATCAACTCCGTGCATTAATTTTTTGATTATTGGCGAAAGTACTAATAGTACTAATCCAAAACCTAGTCCTGTATAAAATAAATATTCAAAAAGAACTAAGTAACTTTCTTTAGCCAAATTCAAATCAGGCGCTGTACCATTTGACGTATCTACAGAAGCGATATTCGCTAAAATAGAGGCAATAAATTCAGAACTGGCTGTTGCCAAAAACCAAACGCCCATCATGAAACCAACGATTTTTGCCGGAGACAATTTAGTCACTGCAGAAAGTCCTACTGGTGACAAACTCAACTCTCCGCAAGTATGCAAAAAATAAGCTAATATCAACCAAATCGCCGCTACTTTTCCTGTACCAGAAAGATTTATACCCATAACTAATGCGCCAAAACCCAAACCTACTAAAGCTAATGCTAAAGCAAATTTCACCGCTGTATTTGGATTGTATTTTCCTAAATTTGGCCATATCCAAGCAAAAACTGGGGCGAGCAAAATTATAAATAAGGCATTAAAACTTAAGAACTGTCCGGCAGAGACTTCATGACCAAAAATAGTTCGATCTAAAATTCTATCAGCAAATAAGTTCATAGAAGTATACGCTTGTTCAAACAACGCCCAAAATACAATTGTAAAAACGATTAAAATAGTCAAAGCAATCAATTGATGACGTGCTTTACCATCTAACTGCGTAATGGCATAATATACAATATAAACAAAAGAGATTCCTCCTGCAATTTTCAAAGCCCATGAAACTGCATCGTGATTTTGAACCATTTGCCAAAACAACAATGTCGACAATACACTTCCAATATAAATTAACCATTCCTTTTTAAGTCCAAATGATTTTTCCTCTAAGAACGAAGCATTGTTTGATTCTCCTTTTCCATTCAATAATTTTCTACCGGAAATAAAAGTTAGTAATCCAAAAAACATTCCAACTCCGGCTGCTCCAAAACCATAACTCCAACCATATTTTTCTCCAAGCCAAACGCAAATTAACGTAGCTAAAAAAGAACCTAAGTTGATCCCCATATAAAATAAGGTAAATCCAGAATCTCTTCTTTTATCGCCCGTTTCATATAATTCTCCCACTAAGGACGAGATATTGGCTTTTAGAAAACCAACTCCAACAATAATTAGCGATAGGGAAAAGTAAAATATTTGCAAGGCAGTTTCGTCCCGCGTAATTTCGCCTGTTATAGATTCAGTTGCGGCATTTCCTTCATACGCCATTCCTATATGACCCAAAACCAGCATAATACCTCCAAAAACAATTGCTTTTCTAAATCCAAGGTATTTATCGGCTATGAAACCACCTATTACAGGCACAGCATATACTAAAGCAGCATAACTACCAATTAATAAGTTCCCTGAAGAATCCGAAAACAAATGGTATTTTGTCAGATAAAAAATCAATAAAGCTTTCATACCGTAGAACGAAAACCGTTCCCACATTTCGGTAAAAAACAATATAAAAAGCGCTTTTGGATGTCCAAAAAATTCTTCCTTATTCAATGCGTCGTTTGTCATAAAGCGCTGTTATAAATTTTCTTTGATAAAATTAGTCATTTTAGTGTACAACTGAACTCTGGTTTTTCCACCGTAAATTCCGTGATTATTGTCTGGATAAATTTGCGAATCAAATTGTTTGTTAGCCTGAATCAAAGCTTCCATCATTTGCATAGAGTTTTGAACATGCACATTATCATCTCCTGAACCGTGAATCAAAAGGAATTTCCCTTTCAACTTATCCACATGATTTATTGGTGAGTTATCATCGTAACCGCTCGCATTTTCCTGTGGTGTCGTCATGTAACGTTCCGTATATACACTGTCATAAAAACGCCAGTTTGTAACCGGAGCTACAGCAATTGCCATTTTGAAAACATCATTTCCTTTCATGATACAATTAGATGCCATAAAACCACCATACGACCAGCCAAATATACCAATTCTAGATTTATCCACAAATGCGTAATTTCCTATCACTTTTGCAGCGTCAATCTGATCTTCTACTTCGTATTTTCCTAATTGCAATTGTGTTACTTTTTTGAAAGCAGCTCCTTTAAAACCAGTTCCACGTCCATCTACACAAACCACAATATACCCTTGTTGTGACAGCATCATAAACCAGTAATCATCTGTGCTGTTCCATTCGTTATTCACTTGTTGTGAACCCGGACCAGAATATTGGTACATGAAAACAGGATATTTTTTAGCTGAATCAAAATCTTTAGGTTTAATCATCCAAGCATTTAGTTCATTTCCTTTGTCCGTTTTTAAAACAAAAAACTCTTTAGCGGGCAAATTATAACTTTTTAGCTTCGTAGCCAATGATGCATTGTTTTCAATGACCTGAACCTGTTTTCCGGCTTTGGCTTCGTTTAGCGTGTAGGTAGTCGGTTGAGACGCGCTAGAAAACGTATTGATGTAATATTGAAAATTCGGACTGAATGTAGCTGCATTCGTTCCTGTATTTTGCGACAAACGCAATTTGTTTTTTCCGTCAAGTCCTATTCTGTAAACATCTCTATTGATAGATCCATTTTCAACAGACTGATAGAAAACTGTATTTGTCTTTTGGTCTAAACCATAGTAATTTGTTACTTCCCAATTTCCTTTGGTCAGTTGATTTTTTAATTTGCCATTTTTATCGTACAAATAAATGTGATTGAAACCGTCTTTTTCAGAAGTCCAAATAAAACTGTTGTCTTTCAAAAAGGTCAAATTATCCGTTACATCAACATACGCTTTATCTTTTTCGTTCAAAATTACTTTTGCAACTCCTGAATTACCATCGATAAATAACAAATCCAAATTGTTTTGGTGGCGATTCAATACCTGCGCAGACAAGATATTTGCATCGTTAGTCCATTTCATTCTGGCAATATAAAAATCATTGTATTTCCCAAGATTTATATTTTTCACCGCATTTGCATTCACATCATAAACATGTAACGACACTACAGCGTTCTTCTCACCAGCTTTTGGATATTTAAATGTTTGCATCGTTGGATACAAGTCTTTTCCAAACATGGACATGGAGAATTCTGGAACCTGACTTTCGTCAAAACGAATGTAGGCTACTTTTTTGCTGTCAGCACTCCAATCAAAAGCTTTTACAAAAGCAAATTCTTCTTCGTAAACCCAATCCGTAATACCATTAATAATACTGTTTTTTTGTCCGTCTGTAGTAATTGGAGTCGATGTAGCGGAGGCTAAATCATATACATACAAATTATTTTCTTTGGCGTAAGCAATCTTTTTCCCATCAGGAGAAAAGGTTGGTTCTTGAACCTGAAAATCAAATAATTTATTTAATTTTTTACTAGTAATATCATATAAATAATAATCAGCAGTAAACGAGTGGCGGAAGATTTGATTGGTATTACAAGCCAATAAAATCATTTTTTCTGAAGCATCAAACGTGTAACTATCAATCCCATTTGACAACTCCTTGTGGGATTTTGTATCTATAAGTGTAGCTACCTTTTTTAAAGTTGCAAAATCGTACAAATCAATTTGCATACTTCTGGAACTGTAATCTAAATTCAATACAGTGTACTGATTTGTATTTTTCATGGACTGTAACTCGTCCATTCCTTGAGCACGAAATGTGCCGTTGTACATTTCATCAATTGTGATTTTTTGTTGACCAACAACAGATAAACACAGAAATAAAAATAAGGCAATAATTTTTTTCGAATACATGATATTTCTTTAAATATAAAAACCGTCAATTTTAGTGAAAAATTTACAATAATTTCACATTCGATGTGTTAAATGTTAAAAACAATATTCTAAATGCCCATTTTTTGAGGATACTATCATAGCAAACAAAACCGTTAAAATCGTATATTTGCACTTATACATACTATAATCTATTGAGAATGAATAAGGCCATTAGCGGATTTTCTAAATTATCCAAAGAAGAAAAAATTAGTTGGATTGCCAATCAATATTTTTCTACACCTGCAGAAGCCATCTCCTTGCTGAAAAACTACTGGAATTCGGATGAAAAAATACAGAAATTACACGATGAATTCATCGAAAACACGATAACTAATTTCTATATTCCGCTGGGAGTTGCTCCTAATTTCCTGATTAATGGAAAATACAGCACCATTCCCATGGCTATTGAAGAAAGTTCTGTTGTTGCTGCTGCCTCCAAAGCTGCTAAATTTTGGTCCACGCGAGGCGGATTTAAAGCAACTGTAATCAATACCGAAAAAATAGGTCAGGTTCATTTTATCTACAAAGGTGATATTTCAAAACTGAACTTATTTTTTGCCCAAAACAAAAATAAATTTTTCTCAGAAACAGAATCGATTACCACAAATATGCAAAAACGCGGTGGCGGAATTTTAGACATTGTTCTAAAAGACAAAACCGATTTATTGCCGAATTATTTTCAGTTGCATGCCACTTTTGAAACTAAAGATAGCATGGGAGCAAATTTCATCAATTCGTGCCTAGAACAATTTTCTAAAACTCTAAAAGAAGAAGCACATAATTATGACTTGTTCACGGAAACAGAGAAAGAGATTGAAGTCGTAATGAGCATTCTTTCGAATTATGTTCCAAATTGCATTGTAAGAGCCGAAGTGTCTTGTCCGATTGCTGATTTAGAAGAAAAACACATTACTAATCCTCTCGAATTTGCCGAGAAATTTGTGCAAGCCGTTCAAATCGCCGAAGTTGAACCCTATCGTGCCGTAACGCACAACAAAGGAATCATGAATGGAGTAGATGCCGTAGTTTTAGCAACAGGAAATGATTTCCGTGCTGTCGAAGCAGGAATTCACGCCTACGCCTCACGAAACGGAAAATATTCCAGCCTTTCACACGCTAAAATTGAAGAAGGTATTTTTACTTTTTGGTTAGAAATTCCTTTAGCGTTAGGAACTGTAGGTGGTTTAACTTCTTTGCATCCGTTAGTAAAACTATCATTGGAAATGTTGGAAAAACCATCTGCCAAGGAGTTAATGCAGTTTGTAGCGGTAGCGGGTCTGGCCCAAAACTTTGCTGCTTTGCGATCTCTAACTACAACTGGAATTCAGGAAGGACACATGAAAATGCATTTGAACAACATCATCAACCAGTTTGAAGCTAATGACGAAGAACGTGTTTTGATTCAGAAATATTTCAAAAAAAATACCGTTTCGCATAGTGCAGTAGTCACCTTTATTGAAGGTTTAAGAAAATAATTTTATCTTGAAGCAACAAAGAATAAGATTGCTTCGTTCCTCGCAAAGACAATGAAAAAAACATTCTACAGTAACGGAAAACTTTTAATCACAGGAGAATATCTGGTTCTTGATGGTGCAAAAGCATTCGCTTTACCTACGAAACAAGGACAAAACCTTATTATAGAAAAAGGAAAGAACAACGAAATTTTCTGGAAAAGTTATGATGCTGATAGAAGTATTTGGTTTGAAGACACTCTTTCATTTTCTGATATTTCTAACGGAATAACTGATGAAAACGAATCGGTCAAAACAACACTGACTACTATTTTACACGAAGCATTTAAACTCAATCCGGATTTCATTTTAAATTCGGATGGTTATAGTATCACTACTGAACTTGGATTCCCAAAAAGCTGGGGCCTAGGAACATCATCGACTTTGATAAACAATATTGCACAGTGGTTGCAAATTGATGCCTTTATACTGCTTAAAAACAGTTTTGGAGGTAGTGGTTATGATATTGCGTGCGCACAAAACGATACTCCTATATTATATCATCTGGAACACGGCAATCCTATCGTGGAAAAGACACCTTTCAATCCAGAATTCACACAAAACCTATACTTTGTATATCTCAACAAAAAGCAAAGCAGTAAAACCGCTATAGCAGCTTATAACATTAATAAAAAAAACAATCTTGCTAAAACCATTGCTTTAAATGACAACATAACTTCTGAAGTTTTGAATGCTACTTCGCTTCAATCTTTTGCTGCTGCTTTACAAAGGCACGAAATTCAAATGAGCAGTATTCTGGAAACACATACCATAAAAGAAGCTGTATTTCCTGATTTTAACGGTGTGATAAAAAGTCTTGGTGCATGGGGTGGCGATTTTGTGATGGCGATTTCAGAGAAAAATCCTAGCGCTTATTTCGCATCAAAAGGATACGATACTATTGTCGCTTACAATGACATGATATTAAGCTAATACTACGCTTTTTCTTTTACTCTAGCTACTCATTTTTTTACTTTTGAAGCATGTTAACCCGAGATCCACTTTGCTGAAGAGCTTCCCGCACAACAAACCAATTCAAAGATAGTCGCGGCGCTAATTAGAAAAGTTAATATCATAAAAAATCCCGATACATTTAAAAACGTATCGGGATTTTTAGTTTGATCAATTACTTCTTAGAAATTAGTAATTAAAATCTATTCTATTGTCTTCAATTTTTGCGTTAGCTTTCAATGCAGGAATAACTCTATTTGCATCAGAAGCGCTTTGTGCTTTTAATTTAGTTACATACGCAGCGTGGCTTTTTAAAACTGGTGCTTTAACTGTACTCATGTTTTTCACCACATAAACTCCAGTATTCCCTTCAATTGGAGCTGATAATTTATTTGCTGCTAATGCAAATGCATTTCCAACCACTTTAGGCTCTGGACCAACATTTGGCAACATCGTATTTTCCATAGTCAAACCAGTAGCTTGTTGCACTGTTCCTCCAACCGCTTTTGCAATAGCTTCAAGAGAAGAACCAGACATTTTTGCTTTGATTAGCTCTGCTTTCTTTTTGTTTTTAAGAATTGGCTCAACATAAGGTCTAACAACTGAAACAGCTACCAAACCAGAGTTATCAATACTTTTTAGTTTTGCAATAACGTGACCTACATTAGCCACTTCAAATCTTTTTACAGCACCTACTTTAACACCATCCTCAAAAGCCCATCTCACGATTGTTCTTTGATTTCCTAATGTTCCAAAGTTTTCATCCATTCCCTTAACTGAAACAGCTGGTGAAACTTTAAGTCCCATATCTTTTGCCACTTTATTAAAATCTTTATCCGCAGCATCCATTTCTAACTTAGTTGCTTGTGTAAACATTTTATCAGAAGTTGCTTCAGAGGCTTCAATTTTTTGAGCTACAGTAGCCAAACGAATTCCGTCTTGTTTATCAGTAACTTTAATAATATGAAAACCAAAATCAGTTTCTACTAAACCAACTTTACCAATACCATTATTAAAAACGAAATCATTAAACGGTTTTACCATTTGGTTAGGACCAAAATACCCTAAATCACCACCTTGTTGTGCTGATGAATCATCAGAGCTAGTGAAAGCCAACATCATGAAACTATCTGGATTAGCATTAACTTGTGCCAAAATACTTTCTGCTTTTGCTTTTGCTTGTTCTTTTGTTCTCTTCTCTTTTTGGTTAGGAACTTGTGTTCCTTCGTAACCAATTAAAATATGACTTGCTTTAGCATTAACTCCTGATTTCATACCCATAGATTTTGAAATACAGTAGTATTTCCCATAAACATATGGTCCATAAACTGCTCCTGGAGCAAGGTTAAATAATTTATCAGCATCTAAAGCTGGCAAATCTTTTTTAGCGATATAAGTTGAATCATAAGGAACATCTGAATTAGAATTTACAAATTCTACTGCATTCGAAGTTGTTCTAAATCCTGGCAATGTATCGTTTTTACCTGTAGTTTGATTGTAAACCACACTTCCAGTTAACAATGCATTTATTTTTGTTTTAACTTCTGATTCATCGGCAGCAGAAGGCTTGTCTTCGATCAAAACATATTCTACTTCGCGAGACTCATCCGCTTTGTATTTTTTTTCATTTTTCTTCATGAAATCAACAATCTCAGCATCAGTAACTTTTACTTCACTGTCTTTGATTGTAGAATATAAACCTGCAACGTAAGCAAAGTTTACTTTGTTTGCTTCCATTTCATATTTCAACTTTCCTTCGCTTTCCGTTGTGTAAACTGCTGCTTTAATCAAAGTGTTATACATTTGGTATTTAGCATTCAACTCCGCATCCTTCTCTCTATCTTTCAAGAATTGAGCTTGTGCAGGATTTGCTTTAAAATATTCTTTGAATTTCACAACATCAAAAACACCAGCTGTGTTTAAAAACAATGGATTTCCTCCAATATTCTGATCTGTTTTTAACACTTCTAATAAGTGTTTTTCACCTACTCTAAGTCCTAATTTATCAAATTCAGAAGTTAATAAAGCAACAGAAACTTCTTGTTCCCAAACTCTGTTAGCCGCTTCAGTTGAAGTAATGCCTTGACCACTTTTCTCAACATTACTTACTTTAACCCTAAAATCTTCAAATGAAATATCTTTTCCATCGATGCTTCCTACATCTTTTGATGTACTGTTGAAACCACCGCTATTGAATATATCACCTATGATAAATGCTAATAAACAAAACCCAATAACGAGTATCAGAAGAAGTGAACGTTGTCTAATTTTTTGTAAAACTGCCATTTTATTGTTGTTAATTTTTATATTCAGTTTGCGAAAATACAATTATCTAATTAATAATTATACTAGTAGCGTTTTATTTTGCAAGAAATTTTATTTTCCTAAAAAAAATCACTCTTGTACGGTCATTTTTACTAATTCTATTTTCTTATTTGTAGCTTCTTCAATTATAAAATGATAGTTGCCTATGGTAATCACCTCCCCTTTTTCAGGGATCTCTTTTGTAAAATCGACTATAAAACCGCCAAGTGTCCCATAAGAATCACTTTCAGGAATTGCAAGTTTGTAGGTTACATTTAAATACTCTACATCAAAACGCGTTGAAAAAACAAAAACCCCATCACCCAAATCCTTTTCTATCAGTTCTTCGTCTGAATCGTGTTCGTCCTCTATTTCCCCAAAAAGCTCTTCCACAATATCTTCTATAGTAATTATCCCAGAAGTCCCTCCATATTCGTCTAACACTACAGCAACACTTTTGCGTTTTTTTGTAAGCAAGTTCATAGCGTCTTTTATAAATATTGTTTCGGGAACAAACTCTACCGAGATGACAATTTCCTTAATGTTATTTGGTTTTTTAAACAAATCAAACGAATGTACATAACCAACAATATCGTCCAATGAGTTTTGATAAACTACAATTTTAGAATAGCCCGTTTCTATGAATAGTTCCTTGAGGTTTTCAATAGAATCAAATACGTCAACAGCAATAATTTCAGTCCGAGGACTCATTATATCTCTGGCTTTCACGCCAGAAAATTCTAATGCATTTTGAAACATTAGTATTTCAGAATCTACGGTTTCGTTATCTTCAACAGTGCTCATTTGCTCAGTAATATAATTTCCCAGTTCTATTTTACTAAAATATAATTGAATAGTGTCTCCTTCAGTCTTGAAGAATTTCTTTAATATAAAATCAGAGACCCCAATAAAAAAGGCAGAAATAAAATAGAAAAACCTATAGAAAACATAGGCTGGAACTGCAAAAACCTTAATTAAGGAATTCGCATAAATTTGAAAAAAAACTTTAGGCAGAAACTCCGCGGTAATAACAATTAGTAGTGCTGAAACCAGAATTTGTAACACTAAATTTAATCCATCTGAAAAATGATATCCTAAAGCTACAAACCATTGCATCACTAATTCGCTCATAAAAAAACCATAGACCACCATAGCCACAGTATTCCCAATAAGCATGGTTACTATAAAATTAGTTGGTTTTTCAGTAAGCTTCGTGAGTGTTTTTGAAACGAAATTATCTTGTTTTTTTTCAATTTCAAGATAAATTTTATTTGAAGAGACAAAGGCTATCTCCATCCCTGAAAAAAAAGCACTTAGTATTAGACACAATATGATAATACTAATTTCCATTAATTAGGATTTTTTGTTTCGGTCGTCAAATTTTTTAGCAAATTTTCTTCTGAAGAAAAACATAAAAATAGCCAATCCTGCGATCATGAAACTCAACCAAAAAGTTCCTGCGGGATCATTTAATTTAGTAAAACCATCATAAATGAAATAGGCTCCAAAAACAAGGTAAACGTATTGTGTATATTTTAGGTAATTCATATTGTATTTGTATTAATCGGCTGATTCTATTTCGCCAGTTATTTTTTGAGAATTAATCACTTTGAAATCTTTGCTAAAGTCAATTCCTTGTCCATTTGAAGTTCCTTTTGGATCTGATAATTTAAATTTTCTTTCCGTAAAAAACCATTCGTTTTTTTGATCAAAATACAATTGCTCCGTTTCTAAGGTCTGACCCTCTTCGGTAAAAATCTTCACTTTCCCTTGTAAATCAATGATATTTGTACCTTTATATGAAATAGCATAATTGGATTTGATAAATGTTTTCTTTGCTTTTTTATCAAATAAAGTTACATCAATTCCTTTTGGAAATTCTGTAAAAGGAAAATCAACTGTTGCATAATCTAGCATTTTCGAACTAACCAAAATTGCCGTAACTCTTCCTGAATCGGTGTATTTCAAATTTACTATATCCGCATCACTGCTCGGAATAAATTCAGAGAAATTAATCTTTTGAATCTCTTTGAAATTACTTTCGCAACCAAAAAATAGTGTCACAGCAAAAACTGTGACAACTAATTTAATATGTTTTTTTTTGACTAAAGTCATACGCTGAACTTGGCCGAGATATTTGGCAATAGCACCAATTCTTGTTTTTAGTTGAATTTACGTTTTTCAAACCATTTGTCATTAAGTGAGAAACCCACACTAAAATTAGCATAGTTCTCCTGAACAAGATTTGCTTTTGTAGTTCCTTTTTTCCCTAATTCGAAACCAAAATTTACATTAGAGAAACTACCCGTTATTGGAAGTCCCAAACCAAAAGTAAGTCCCATATCATTTATCGATTCAGAGTTGATAACCAATCCTGTTTTCTCATATTTAATACCAGCTCTGTAGACCATTCTTTTTGTATAACTAGTAAACGAATTGTAATTAGGAATGTAATACCCTCCTAAACTCACGCTTCCATATTTTCCGTAACCTACATTTGCTTCGTTATTATAGTCATTTGCTTGCCCTGAAGTTTTTCCATAAGAAACGGCTCCACCAATAAGCCATTTTCTAGCTTCTCCAATACCTCCACTTAAGGATATTTTGCTTGGCATTGTCATACTTGCTTCCGTTTTAATATCATCAAGAGCATCAACAACAGCCACATCAAAATTTGAATTATAAACTACTGTTGCTATATTTCGAGTATTTTTAGAAGTTAAAGAACTCTCTAGTGAATAAGTCAAACTACTAAAAAGAGTGATTTTTTTATAGATTTTGGTTTGATACATCATTCCAAGATTGAAATTCACTCCTGATAAATCTGCTGAATTCAATTCGCGTGTTCCAATAGGAACTCCGGTAATAAACTCAAGACTATTCGTTTCAATTTTTCCAAAATTATAATTCACATCTGCACCAATGTTAAAATTTGGAGCAATTTTATATCCCACTCCTAAAAAAGCTTTATTCAACCCTCCAGTTCCATTAAAACGCTTGTTATTTTCTGTTGCATTTCCTGAAATAGATTCAATTTTATATCCTACAGAAGAATACGGAATCAATCCAAATCCCAAACCAAACTTACCCAAAGGCAAACCAACTGCAAGATAATCCAAAGTAGTCCTTGTAGCATTTGCGGATTCAGTTGTATTCTTCAAAGTTGTTGTTCCATAAGTTCCTCCTAAAGTAAAAGTGGTTAGTTTAAGGTTTGCGAAACTGGCTGGATTTTGTAAATTTATATGAATACTATCCTGTTCAACAGCTAATCCTGCCATAGAGCGATTTTCAAGCGCTCCTTTGAACCTTACATCCCCTATTCCGTAAAAAGAGTATGGCGAAGATGTTCCTTCTTGAGCAAAAGACACTAATGATAAAAGCAAACATGCGCTTATTATAATTTTTTTAATCATTTTTGATTTTATATTGAAATGTTTGATTCAAACTTTCCAGGAGAAAATTTGAATTGGCAAATATGGTATTTTTTAATCGTTTAGCCAAAAAATCTGTGTCGCCACCCGTTAAAATTATTATAAAATTTGAATACATTGCTTTATATTCATCGATAAAACCGTCAATCTCATAGACGAAACCGTTAACCACGCCAGAATGAATAGATTCTGAAGTCGATGTTCCAATGAAACCTTTAGGACTTTCTAATGACAACAAAGGAAGTTTAGCTGTGAAATTATGCAGCGCTTCGTAGCGCAATCGCAAACCTGGCGAGATAGCTCCACCTAAATAATTATTTTTCTCATCAATAAAATCGTACGTAACACACGTTCCTGCATCAATAACCAATCGATTCTGATTTGGAAACTGAAGCGTTGCTCCCGCAGCAAGAACCATCCTATCAATTCCCAAAGTTTTAGGAGTCGCATACCGATTCTGAAACGGAAAAGAATCTTCATGAGATAGAAAATGCACATTCAATACATTGTTAAAAGCTAAAAAAGACTGTTTTTCGACATCTCCAACAGACGAAACAATCAAATCAGTTATTTTTTCGAATTTTTTTAAAATATTTTCAATATTTTTCTGCAGTTCAATTTCAGAAAAAACGAAAATTTCAAAAAGGATAGCACCCTCAAAGACAGCCGCTTTAATTCTAGAGTTTCCTACATCGACAACTAAAATCATAATTTGTTTTTTGATTTGGCGAAGGTACGAATTGATTTTTTTTAAAAATTGTTTTGGATAAACTAAAAATCATTCTATATTTGCACCCGCAACAGCGAGGTACCTTAGCTCAGATGGTAGAGCAATGGACTGAAAATCCATGTGTCCCTGGTTCGATCCCTGGAGGTACCACAAAACCCACTAAGAAATTAGTGGGTTTTTTGTTTATTAAAATTCATGAAGCACTTTTTAGGTCATAATCGATACAGTCAAACTAATAAAAAGATTTTAGAATCTATTTACAATTTGAAGCAGAACAATTAAAGTTTTCAAGAATAAAACCTCCTACTATTCAATACATTTCTTCGTCCCGTCCTAATGCTTCGAGATTGGGACTGCGAGAATTTCTCAATACGCTTCGGAACCATCAGGAGCTAACGATTGCAGCTCAGCAGCGCGATTGAATTTTTAAAACACAAAAAGGATAATTATTTAACAATTTTTTTTATTGTCAAACAACTACCCTTTAATACTATCGTTACAGTATCCACTAAAGAAACCAAAAATTTTATTACTTCCTACTCAAAGCACTACTATCGACGCGTGATGGTGTATCTTTTCCGTTGATGATGGTAGAAGAACTGATTGCAATTGCTTTAATGACTTCTGTCATGTTTACCATATCTAAAGTCTCAATTTCATCACTTACTTTGTGGTAATTAGGCTCGCTATCCATTTTTGACGTAGAAATTGTATGTGCCGGAACGCCTAATTTTGCTAGAGTTGCATTATCCGAACGATAGAATAATTGTTGTTCTGGATAAGGATCTGGATAAAATTTAAACGCTGATCCTTCTAAATTCTTTTGCAATATTGCCCCCATACTTGATTTCTCAAAACCAGTAATATAAGCTGAATTTTTACCCCATTTTGACTCCGTTCCAATCATTTCCAAGTTAAACATAGCCATAACCTGATCTGGATTTAATTGTTTCGAAAAGTATTGAGAGCCATAACCACCTATTTCTTCTGCTACAAAAGTGGTAAACAATATCGTACGCTCATTATTATTTAGTTTTTTAAAATACTTGGCTAACATAATTACAGCTGTTGTTCCAGCGGCATCATCATTGGCACCATTATAAATAGAATCAGTAGCATCATGTTGCTCCCCTTCAGCAGGTGAACCCACACCTAAATGGTCATAATGCCCTGAGAAAACCACGTATTCATTGGGTTTACTTTTGCCTTTTAAAACACCTACTACATTATTCAATGCTTTTTTAGTTACTGTATTAGTTCCTTCTATAGTAAACTGGGTCGCCTCCATAGTTCCAAAAACAAACACTACCGTATTCCCACCAGGATTAGCACTCATTTGCGGAATATGCTTCATATTTTGAATTCTGGGTTTAAAAGAAACATCCACTAGAACTAAAAGATTTTTTTCACTTTGGTAATATTCGTAAAACTTCGGACCAAATTTATCTCCGATACTTATTTTTACAACCTGAACATCACTTTTTTCAGTCAAAGCAATTTGTGGTTGATAGGAAAAAGAAACCACATCCTCTTTATCTATTGCTTTACCATCAATTAAAACATTTAAAGAAACATTTTTAGACTCGGTCATGAAAAACTCTTGCTTAAAATCTTTCGCACCGTTAAATGTTTGCAATCCAATTTTCTTAAATTCAGATTCAATGAAAGAGGAAGCTTTATCTATTCCTGGAGTAAAAGCTCTTCGGCCTTGCATATCATCCGCCGAAAGTACTTTCTCTATCTTCGTAACGTATTTTTTATTGATAATTTTATTGATTGACTGAGCCTGCAACATATATGCAGAACAAAGTAAAACAGCACTTAAAACAATTTTTTTCATAAATTATAGCTTTTAATAACAATAGTTTTTACAGTAAGAGTATCGGATTGAAATTGTGTTACAGTAAAACTAATAAAAAGATTTTAGAACCTATTTACAATTTGGAGTAGAACAATTGAAGTTTTCAAGAATGAATCCTCTTGCTGTCCACTGTTTCTATTTGTTACACAACGAGAATACCTTCCTAGGGTTCAAGACTATCAAGGCTATTGGTGGAAACTAGCGTAAACATGCTACATTATAATACATAAAATTATTTTTCAGTAAGGTAGTATTACAAATAAAATGATTGATAAATAGATACGGTATTCCAAGCAATGACTTTATCAAAAACGGATAAAATTTATCAAACACACACATTTTTTTTAATAAAAATGCACCTTTCATAAATTAAAAACATATTTTTTAAATAATTCTCTTTTATATAGTTGCTAAATTGATATATTTATGCAAAATTTATATATATGGAACTTTTAACGTGCCCAAAATGCCAAAGCGACCACATTATAAAAAGTGGTATAATCAATAGCAAACAAAGGTATTTATGCAAAAAATGTAATTATTTTTTCACAGTCAACAAAATAGGCAAAAAGATCGATGACTACTATGTTACCAAAGCGCTCCAACTATATTTAGAAGGCTTGAGTTTTCGTGAAATCGAGCGCATTATAGGGGTTTCTCACGTAACCGTAAGCAACTGGGTAAAAACCTTCAATATCAAAAAACCATCTCATGCCAACTACCATCCTACCTATAAGATTTTTAATCACTTAGAACTAGTTGAACATCTAAAAAATAAAGAACTGCTCTCTGGAGCAGGAATGATAATAACTGAACTTGGCGATAAGTTTATGCTTATAAAATGGGAAAGATTCAAAGATTAACTATACAACTTTACATATATATATATCTAAATTTTTTTTCAGAATAAAATAATAGAATTTGGTACTTTATTAACCAACCACTTACTAACCAAAATTTTATTTATGAAAAAAATATTTTTTATAGCGGCAGTACTCTTATTGTCCCAAAAAGGTTTTTCGCAAGGCTCTACCGACTATGGCGCCGGACTGAAATTCAATTTGAATGAAGATGGTTCTAAATTCATGCGTGTGATTGCATGGAACCAGATCTGGATGCGTTCTGCTCAAATGAATCCTGGCACCATGATTGGCGGTGAAGCAACTTCGACCGCAACCGACATTGGTAATCGACGTTTGCGTTTTCTAGCGTATGCACAAGTATCAAAAAGATACATGATTGTAACCCACTTTGGTATTAACAACCAAACTTTTACCAATGGTGGCGCAGCAGGAACGTCTGGAACTGGAGGCTATGGCGCTGGTAAAAAACCTGGTTTATTTTTCCACGATGCTTGGAACGAATATGCGGTTGTATTGCCTCAAAAAGAGAAAAAATTCAGCATGTCGCTTGGCGCTGGATTACATTACTACATGGGATTATCCCGATTAACGATGGCTTCTACACTTAACTTCTTAACTATCGACGCACCTATTTTTAACTGGCCATTAATTGAAAACTCGGATCAATTTGCGAGACAAGTAGGGTTATTTGCAAAAGGAAAATATGGAAAATTAGAATATCGTTTGAGCTACAATAAACCTTATGCTACAAACCTAGTTCCTACAAACGTAACGACTGCCGAAAATGCTGTGGCCGTTGATAATAGCGGCATGACAAAATGGTCAAAAGCAGGTTATTTTGAATATCAGTTTCTAGAGCAAGAAGCAAATGTATTGCCTTTTAAAGTCGGAAGTTATTTAGGAACCAAAAAAGTATTCAATATAGGTGCTGGTTTTTACACCGCTCCTGACGCGACAAGATCATCTGTAAGCGGTACTATAAACAAACACGATATCAAACTTTTTTCAGCTGACGTTTTTCTAGATTTACCGATAGGGAAAAAAGAAAATAAAATGGCTTTAACTGGATATAGTGTACTGTATGATTATGATTTTGGACCTAATTACTTACGTAATGTTGGTATCATGAACATTGGATCAGTAGATCCTAATTTCACAGGAAGCAGAGCAATCGCTGGAGCTGGAAATGCACAACCTACTATTGGCTCAGGAAATATATGGTATACACAAGCCGGAATTTTATTACCTAACAAAGAGGCGAAACCTAAAGTTCGCATCCAGCCTTTTGGAGCTGTTACTTATAAAAACTTTGATGCTTTAGAGCAATCAAGTACTCAGTTTGACGTAGGATCTAACTTTTTCCTAGATGGCCATCATGCAAAAATAACAGCGCAATATTCTACTAGACCTGTTTACACCGCTCCAACAACTCGTTCTGGATCATTGGGAGACTTCATAGTACAAATCCAAATCTATCTATAAACCAATTTTAAAAAATATAAATTTATGAGTACAAAATCAACAAAAGGAATTTGGAAAGTCATTTCCGCATCCTCAATGGGTACAATGATCGAATGGTATGATTTCTACATCTTTGGAAGTTTAGCCGTTGTAATCTCAACAAAATTTTTCCCTTCAGATAATCCTACAGCAGCATTCTTATCCACTTTAGCAACCTTCGCAGCAGGATTCGTAGTGCGTCCTTTCGGAGCCCTTTTCTTTGGACGATTAGGCGATTTAATTGGAAGAAAATATACGTTCATGGTCACTTTACTTTTAATGGGTGGAGCGACATTCCTGATAGGATGTATCCCGAGTTATGAAACTATTGGATTCATGGCGCCTTTATTAGTATTAATTCTTCGTTTGCTTCAAGGTCTTGCTTTGGGTGGTGAATACGGTGGAGCCGCAACCTATGTCGCCGAGCATGCTCCCGTTGGACAACGAGGATATTGGACTTCTTGGATTCAGACTACTGCAACGGTGGGTTTATTCATCTCTTTGATGGTAATTTTAGCCACGAGAAACATCCTTACACCAGAGCAATTTGACGAATGGGGATGGAGAGTTCCGTTTTGGGTTTCTATCATCATGGTTGGAGTTTCGTATTTGATTCGAAAAAACATGGATGAATCTCCTGTTTTTGCTAAAGCGAAAAGCGAAGGAAAAACAAGCACCAACCCATTGAAAGAAAGTTTTGGAAACCGTTACAACTTAAAATTTGTTTTGCTAGCTTTATTTGGGGCCACAATGGGACAAGGAGTTGTTTGGTACACCGGTCAATTCTATGCCATGAGTTTCTTAAAAACAGTAATGTCTATTGATTCGTCACAAGTAGATACCTTACTCGGAATTGCATTAATCTTGGGTACACCATTTTTCATCTTTTTTGGTTGGCTGAGTGATAAAGTAGGAAGAAAATACATTATGATGGGCGGAATGTTATTAGCCATTGTCTTATACAGACCTATTTACAAACAAATGTATGAAACTACATCTGTCAAAAATAAAACTGAAATCGTAGCAAATACTAAAATTATTGCTGAATTAAAGGAGAATAAAAAACAAACCATGGACTCTATCTATACTACGAATAAAGAGTATTCAGATGGAACAACATTAGTAGAGGTAAAAACGGTATCTTTAGAGAACGGAACCGCTAAAGTTGTAGACGGTAAGCCGAAAATTGAAACTAAAACAACGCTAAAAATTAACTCCAGTGACAATTGGGCTTTGATCTTTTTAGTATTTATACAAGTGATATTTGTAACTATGGTTTACGGTCCTATTGCGGCGTTCTTAGTTGAAATGTTCCCAGTAAAAATTAGATACACGTCAATGTCATTGCCATATCACGTAGGAAATGGAATTTTTGGAGGATTACTTCCAGCTATCTCGACTTATTTTGTAACGAATGCAAAAGACTTAGGACATCCAGAGTTTTACCTTGAAGGATTGTGGTATCCAATTGTTATTGCTGCAGTCAGCTTTGTAGTTGGAATGGTTTACATTAAAAATAAAGATAAAAACGCTCACGTATAAAAAACACAGCTATGAAATGAGCATTACTGCAATTGGCTACAAACACCAATGATGATATGCGAATTACATATGACCGATAAAAAACAATAAATATCAACATATGAATCAGATAAAAAGAGTTTTAGGATTAGTTTGGATTGCTTGTGCTGCTGCTGCAGCGTATTTTTGCATCTTTACTTTTGGATTGCCAAAATTTATGTCAGGCAAACAAGAAGATTTAGTATTTGGGATTATTATCCTTTTTATACTCACTCCATTAATCGTTTTAGGATTAGGAACCTTTGGGTATTACTCCTTAATGGGTGATTATGATGAAAAAAATTAATTAAATTGCCACAATAGACAGTCTCTGCATGTATTTGCAGAGATTGTTTATTTTTTTTAAACATAAAGATTCAACAATAAAATCTTTAAAAAGCGAAAGCAATACCGCTGCAAAGCAAACTGCATCTTCTTATGAAAAAGAGACATGAACAAAAGTTGGTTATCCTTTCAATGCTAATGTTATTG
Organism: Flavobacterium sp. KS-LB2; assembly: GCF_036895565.1. Lineage (NCBI taxonomy): Bacteria > Pseudomonadati > Bacteroidota > Flavobacteriia > Flavobacteriales > Flavobacteriaceae > Flavobacterium > Flavobacterium sp. KS-LB2. The sequence goes on from NZ_CP145904.1 coordinate 3,065,301, forward strand.
GCTTTGAACGTGCCACTCTTGCTGTTATTTGACAGTTCACAACCCCTTTTTGGATTCCCAATCATCTATATTTATATCTTCTCGGCTTGGCTGTTTTCAATCGCCATATCGTACCTAATCATAAAAAGATATTATGAATAGCATTGGACTCTTATTAATATTGATGCTTTATTTGTCGATTCTTTTTTACATTGCCTATTGGTCCGAAAAAAGAAGTCATTCTAAATGGACAAATAATCCCTACATCTATTCCTTTTCATTAGCCGTATATTGTACCGCCTGGACCTATTACGGAAGTATTGGTGTTGCTGCAGAATCCGGTTTGAGTTATTTACCCATTTATTTAGGTCCCATATTAATTATCCCAACGTGGATGATTATTCTCAAGAAAATTATCCGAATTTCGAGAGTAAATAAAATTTCCAGCATTGCAGATTTTATTTCTTTACGATACGGAAACAGTAGATTTCTTGGTGCATTGGTTACCATAGTTTGTATTTCTGGGATTTTACCCTATATTTCTTTACAGCTAAAATCAATTTCGGATACCTTTCATATTGTTACCAAAACGGAATCGAGTGACAACATCTTCACGGATACTACAACTTATGTGTGTCTAGCATTGGCGTTATTTGCCTCTTATTATGGAACAAAATATGTAGATGCCTCCGAAAAAAGACGCGGTATTGTAACTGCCGTAGCCATGGAGTCCATCTTGAAGTTGGTTTTCTTTCTAATCGTAGGTATTTATGTGACCTATTTTGTCTTTGATGGATTTGATGACATCTATCAAAAAGCGGCAGTGCTGCAGGATTTCGACAAAAAAAATACCATTGGTGGTCTTACAAACGGAATCAACTGGTTCTTTCTTTGTATACTATCCATGTTTGCTATTTTTCTGTTGCCAAGGCAATTTCATACCGCTATTGTCGAAAACAACAAAGAAACGCACATCCGAACAGCGATCTGGCTTTTCCCATTGTATCTGTTACTTTTTAATATTTTTGTATTCCCAATAGCTTGGGGTGGCAACATCCTTTTTGAAGGAAAAGGCCATAATTCAGACACGTATTCCTTGCTGATACCGCAACTATTTGACAATAACACCTTGACCGTTATGGTATTTCTAGGTGGGTTCTCAGCAGCCATTTCGATGATTATTGTATCTTCTATCGCACTGGCCACCATGCTGAGCAACAACTTACTGATTCCTTATGGTTTTATTGGTTCACTAGAAAATTCTTCACAGAAAAAGAACAGCAAACGAATTGTAAACAGTAGAAAAATAGGGATTTTTTCCCTCATTATTTTGGCTTATGCCATCTATCGCATTTTCATTTTAGACTATTCTTTGGTTTCCATCGGGCTGGTTGCTTTTGTAGTTATTGCCCAATTGGCTCCTTCGTTTTTTGGTGCTATATTCTGGAAAAGAGGTTCTAAAAACGGTGCTGTAACAGGTATCGTGCTTGGCTTTTTAGTTTGTTTGTACACACTGTTAATTCCTTATGCGCTAGGAATGACAAATTCTACAAGCCATTTTCTTACTGAAGGTCCTTGGGGAAATACTTTATTGAGGCCATTCGAACTTTTTGGATTGAATTATTTAGAGCCAATTCCACATGCGGTTTTTTGGAGTTTACTAATCAATATTTTGAGTTACGCAGCAGTATCAGTTAGTTTTAAAGGCAATTATAGAGAACGTAATTATGCCGAAATGTTTGTAGATATAGACAAATACATCACCAATCACGAAAATGCTTTTGTGTGGAAAGGAACCGCTTACATCTCGGATATTCAAAAAGTGTTGCAGCGATTTCTTGGCGAAGACCGAACCAAAAGAGCACTGACTATCTTCAATTTGAAATACAATATCGATAAAGACGTTACCACTGCCGATGCGCGATTTATAAAATTTGCCGAAAATTTATTGACAGGCCATATTGGTACGGCTTCCGCCAAAATTTTAATCTCGAGTGTGGTCAAAGAAGACAAAATCAGTTTGCCCGAAGTACTCCGAATTTTGGAAGAATCCAAAGAAAACATCATCATCAATAAGAAGTTGACGGACACCTCGAATGAATTAAAAAAAATATCAGAACAACTAAAAAATGCGAATCAGGAATTAGTCAATAAAGACATTCAAAAAGATGAATTTCTGGATACGGTTACCCATGAATTGAGAACGCCAATAACCGCCATTCGTGCAGCGAGCGAAATCCTTCACGATGATGACGACATTCCGGATGAACTGAGAAAACAGTTTTTACAAAATATCATTTCGGAGTCGGATCGTTTGAACCGTTTAATTGATAAAATTCTGGATTTAGAAAAATTTGAAACTGGAAAGCAGAAGATTTACTTATCTAAAAACAACCTCACAAAAACCATTAAAAATACCTTAAAATCCTTAAATCAATTAATTAAAAATAAAAATATAGAGATTGAATTTGACGATTCTAGCAAAGAAATTAGAGCTTTTTATGATGAAGAACGAATTGTTCAGGTGATTCATAATTTGTTATCGAATGCGATAAAGTTTTGTTCCGAAACAAATGGAAAAATAGCTATTTCGATACTTGAAAACGAGTCTAATATAGAAGTGAAAATTCACAATAACGGCAAAGTGATTAAAGAAGAAGATGCCGAAGCAATTTTTGATAAGTTCTACCAATCGCGAAACCAAAACATAAAAAAACCAATAGGAAGCGGCTTAGGATTAGCCATTTGCAAACAAATTATCGAACACCATAAAGGAAGCATTTGGACTGAAAAAAAGGTAACTGACGGAGCCACTTTCATCTTTACGTTACCCAATTATAATACTACAGAAAAATAGTTAACAATGAAAAAGATTTTAATTGTAGATGACGAGCCAAACATTGTAATGGCATTGGAATATACTTTCAAAAAGAACAATTTTGAAGTTTTCATAGCAAGAGACGGTCAAGAAGCGCTTGATATTTTAAGCATTCAACTTCCGGATGTAATTATTCTGGATGTAATGATGCCCATGGTGGACGGTTTTGCCACATTAGAACAAATAAAAAAAGACGATCGCTTGCGGCATTGCAAAGTCATTTTCCTTTCCGCAAAAAACAAAGAAAAAGATATTGAAAAAGGGCTTTCCCTAGGGGCTAATTTATATGTAGTCAAGCCTTTTTCGATTAAAAAATTAGTAGAACAAGTTCAGGATTTAATTCAATAAGAAACAAATTCAACCATGAAATACGAAGAAATTTATACCCGAAGTATTGCGCAACCAGAAGCCTTTTGGGCAGCGCAAGCCGATGAAATTGAGTGGTACAGCAAACCGGAAACAATTTTGTCGAAAGACGAAAATGGATATCCGCTTTGGTACAAAGATGGCGAATTGAACATTTGTTATCTCGCATTAGACAAGCATATTCAAGACGGATACGGGGACCAAACCGCCTTTATATACGATTCTCCGGTAACACAAACCGTAAAAAAATATACCTTTTCAGAGGTAAAAACCGAAGTGGCAAAATTAGCTGGAGGCATGCAGTCACTGGGTTTGAAAAAAGGAGACACGGCCATAATTTACATGCCTATGATTCCTCAAACTGCGTTTGCCATGTTGGCTTGTGCCAGAATTGGCGTGATTCATTCGGTTGTTTTTGGAGGTTTTGCACCGCATGAATTGGCGATTAGAATCGATGATTGCAAACCCAGAGCAATCATAACGGCATCATCCGGAATAGAGATTGACCGATTAATTGCGTACAAACCTTTGGTAGACGAAGCCATTGAACTTGCTTCTCATCGACCAAAAAAAGTCATTGTTTTCAATAGAAAATTAGGTGCGCGAATTCCCTTTAAGAAATACGATGTGGATTACGACGCCTTGGTTTACGGCTCCGAAGAAACGCCTTGTATTCCTTTACATTCCAATCATCCGCTGTATATTTTATACACTTCCGGCACTACAGGAAAACCCAAAGGAATCGTAAGAGATACCGGTGGTTATGCCGTGGCATTGAAATTTTCCATGAAATACATCTATAATGTAAATCAAGACGAAACTTTTTGGGCGGCATCGGATATGGGCTGGGCAGTGGGACACAGCTACATTTTATATGGCCCTTTATTAAACCGAAATACCACCATAATTTTTGAAGGAAAACCAATAAAAACTCCAGATGCAAGTACGTTTTGGAGAATCATTTCAGAGCATAAAGTAGGTACTATGTTTACCGCTCCAACCGCCATTCGAGCCATTAAAAAAGAAGATCCCGACGGAGAATTCATCAAACAATATGATTTGAGTTGTCTTAAAAATCAATTTTTGGCGGGAGAACGCTGTGACAATGCCACATTAGAATGGTACCAACAACACATTCCTATTCCTGTAATTGACCATTGGTGGCAAACAGAATCTGGCTGGCCAATGATTGCCAATTCTCTAGGAATTGAAAAAATGCCAGTCAAACCCGGTTCAGCTACCAAAGCAGTTTGTGGATATAACATTCGGATTTTTAATGAAAACGGCGACGAATTAAGCGCCAATGAAGAAGGTTTGGTTGTTGTAAAATTGCCTTTACCGCCGGGGAATATGTTAGGCATTTGGGAAAACGAAGCACGTTTCAAAACTGGATATTTCAGCAAATTTGACGGTTATTATTTGTCTGGCGATGGTGGTTACAAAGATGAAGACGGTTATATTTTCATCACTGGAAGAACGGATGATGTAATAAATGTAGCTGGACATCGATTGTCAACAGCAGAAATGGAGGAAGTTGTTGCTTCTCATGAATCCGTGGCTGAATGTGCCGTTATTGGAATTCACGATGAGTTAAAAGGACAAATTCCTTTGGCTTTGGTGGTAACCAAATCAGGAACTGAAATCGAACAGTACCAGTTGGAACAAGAAATCATTAAACTGGTTCGTCAGCAAATTGGAGCTGTAGCTTCGCTACGAAATGTAGTCATTGTACAACGATTGCCCAAAACACGGTCGGGGAAAATCCTTCGAAAACTGATGCGCAGTATTACCGATGGCGAGGAATTCCAAATTCCGTCAACTATTGATGATGAATCCATTGTAGAAGAAATCGTGACCACATTAAAAAAGTATAAAATAGGCGTTTATAATATTTAAAATTTACCAAAATCATGAGTTACTATAAAATAAATAATTTAGAAGAGTACTTTAAACATTACAAAAAATCAGTTCGTGAACCCAAAAAGTTTTGGGACAAAATTGCTTCGGAAAATTTTACTTGGTACCAAGAATGGGATAAAGTAGTTGACTTTAATATGGCTGAAGCCGATATAAAATGGTTTACCAATGCAAAAGTAAACATTGTAAAAAACTGTATTGACAGGCATCTTGCTAAAAAAGGAGACAAAACAGCTATCATTTTTGAACCAAATGATCCAAATGAAGAAGCATTGCATATTTCGTATAATGAATTGTACGAACGTGTTTGCAAAATGGCGAATGTCTTAAAGGAACAAGGCATACAAAAAGGAGATCGCGTTTGTATTTACTTACCAATGATTCCTGAATTAGCGATTACCACTTTGGCCTGCGCCAGAATTGGAGCCATTCACTCGGTTGTTTTTGCAGGATTTTCTGCCTCGGCAGTAGCAGCAAGAATCAATGACAGCGAATGTAAAATGGTAATCACTTCAGATGGTGGATATCGTGGGAACAAAACCATCGATTTGAAAAGTATCGTTGATGAAGCCTTATTGAATTGTCCTTGTGTAGAGAACGTTTTAGTTGCTAAAAGAATCAACTCAAACATTAACATGAAAGAAGGTCGTGACCAATGGTTGCAACCTCTTTTGGATCAAGCTTCGGACAATAATGTAGCTGAAATCATGGATGCCGAAGATCCTTTGTTTATCCTTTATACTTCTGGTTCAACAGGAAAACCAAAAGGAATGGTACACACTACAGCAGGTTATATGGTGTATTCTGCGTATACTTTTAAGAACGTTTTTAATTATGAAGACAATGATATTTTCTGGTGTACCGCTGACATTGGCTGGATTACCGGACATTCCTATATTCTTTACGGACCATTATTGAACGGAGCTACGACGGTAATTTTCGAAGGCGTTCCTTCTTATCCTGATTTTAGTCGTTTTTGGCAAACCATCGAAAAGCATAAAGTGACCCAGTTTTACACGGCACCAACTGCTATTAGAGCTTTGGCAAAAGAAAGCATCGAATATGTACAAAGGTACCAATTGACCTCTTTGAAAGTGATTGGATCTGTGGGAGAACCTATTAATGAAGAAGCGTGGCACTGGTACAACAACCATGTAGGCGATAAAAAATGTCCAGTGGTGGATACGTGGTGGCAAACCGAAACGGGAGGAATCATGATTTCGCCAATCGCATTTGTAACGCCAACAAAACCGACATACGCTTCATTACCACTACCAGGTATTCAACCTGTTTTGATGGACGAAAAACGCAACGAAATTGAAGGCAATCAGGTTACAGGAAGTTTATGTATTAAATTTCCTTGGCCGGGAATTGCCAGAACCATTTGGGGCGATCACCAGCGTTATAAAGACACCTATTTCTCTACCTTCCCAGGCAAATATTTCACTGGAGACGGTGCATTGCGTGATGAAGTTGGTTATTACAGAATTACGGGCCGCGTAGATGATGTGGTTATTGTTTCTGGACATAACCTAGGAACTGCTCCTATAGAAGATGCAATCAATGAACATCCTGCTGTTGCTGAAAGTGCTATTGTAGGTTTCCCACATGACATCAAAGGAAATGCTTTGTATGGTTTTGTAATTCTTAAAGAAACCGGAGAATATCGCGACAGAGAAAATCTGAGTAAAGAGATTAACCAACACATATCAGACCATATTGGACCCATTGCAAAATTGGACAAAATCCAGTTTGTTTCCGGTTTACCAAAAACCCGTTCGGGAAAAATCATGCGTAGAATTTTGCGTAAGATTGCCGAAGGAGACTACTCTAATTTTGGAGATATTTCAACGTTATTGAATCCTGAAATTGTGGAAGAAATCAAAGACGGAAAAATTTAGATTTTAGTTTTAATTGTTGTTAAAAACTGCTTCATTCATGGAGCAGTTTTTTTATACAAAAAAGGCTGTCTTGGTAGAGACAGCCTTTCAAACATTTAAAACAAAACAAACAAACCGTATTATTCCTTAATGAACTTCAATACCTGAACTCCATTATTCTCATCATACGCTTTTACTATATAAAAACCTTTGTTCAAGTCACTAACCACAAATTGATGTCCTTCAGATTGCTTTTCATCAAACGTTTTTACCAATTGTCCTGTTATAGAAAAAACCTGAACTTTAGAAGTCTCAGCATTAATGGTAAAATAACTGGAAACTGGATTTGGATATAATAAAACTGTTGGTGTTTTTTCAAAATCATCTATTGCCAATGAGGCCGTTTTGTTTCCATAGATTCGGTATTCACCGGGCGGAATTGTTATCGGGTCATTCACATTCGTAACGGTGATTGTAGTATTATCCATCAAATTATACCACTGTCCCGTGTAAGGAAATCCAGTTGCCACATTTTGCGTGGTAACATTAAAATTAGCCAAGATCAAAACATCTTTAAGTTGGCTTGACGCCAAAGCACTATTGGTAATTTTGATATTTGGATATAAAGAACTTGTATTTGCCATAGTTGCAGTTCCTGAAAAAACAGGCTCTACCGTTTTCATCGTAATCATTTTAGACCAATCGTTGTAAATTTTACTTCTATTGGTGTCCTCAAGCCAATTATCAACCCATTGTGGTTGTTGTTTGGTATCTAATTTACAATCCCCAGATATTGCATCCGAAGGAGAGTTGACACTGCCATTATTACAAGCAAAAATAGAATTTTCCCAACCTAGTTCACCAAAATGCCAAATCATCTTTGGTCCTGGAACCAATAACGAAACTGCCCCAATTGCTGACATTCTAGACAAAGCTACGTTGAGTGTTTTTACATTATGAGCGGCATTGGCACTATTCCCAAATTGTAAATTTTTATACATTAGTCGTTCCTCATCATGACTTTCGGCATAACCAATTAATCTGTTTGTGGTAAAGCCTCTACTGGAACTATTCATACGCGAAATGTTTCCAGAATATCCCATTGACAATTCATTGTATTGACTGGTCATTATTCCCCACATCATAATCCCTTTACTAGGCGTTTCGTTAATTCTGTAATTTGCCCAAAGTTGTTCTTCATCATCATTCCCTAGATGCTCAAAAATAGTATAATGAGTTGGGTCTAAACTCCAAGAATAATCAGCATAGGCTTTCAAAACATCTACACGATCTTGTTGCTTAATACCGGTACAAGCTTCTTGACCTCCAACAACATTAGCAGGGCAATTTTGGGTAAATCCTTTGGTTAAATCCCAACGAAATCCATCAATTTTATATTCTTCAACCCATTGTTTAATGACTCTTTTTACGTAGTTCTGAGTTCTTGGCTGTTGATGATTAAAATCTTCCCCAACGCTATAACTGTGCATGGCCGTTGTATTAAAATAAGGGTTTTCAGTTGAAGGAGAACCCCATCCATCGCCATCAGGATCGTTCATCCACATACGAAGCATCGGATTTCTTCCAAAAGCATGGTTCAATGCAACATCAAGAATAACGGCAATTCCGTTTTGGTGGCACAAATCAACAAACTCTTTTAACTTATCTGAAGTTCCGTAGAATTTATCCAAAGCCATGTGAAAAGAGGTATTATAACCCCAACTTTCATTGCCCTCGTATTCCATTACTGGCATTAACTCAATCGCATTTATTTTCAAATTTTTAAAATAATCAATTTTATTAATCAAATCTTGATAGCTTCTATTAGCATCAAAATCACGTACTAGTAATTCGTAAACCACCAATTTTTCTTTTTCTGGTTTAACAAAGTTTGTTGTAGCACTACTCCATGCATAAGGTATTTTACCTGTTTGTAAAACGGTTACTTCTCTTTCCTGTCCTTCAGGATAAACTGGCATGTTTGGATACTTCGAAGCAGGAATCCCGCCATCATCAAACGGAGATAAAACAAGAGTCGAATATGGATCCGCTGTTTTTACTAAAGATGGTGTCCCTGCAATAGGCGTAGCATCAACTACCCAATACTGATACGTATAATTTGTACCAGAAACCAATCCTGTTAACTCCAACCAAAATTTACCCGAAGTTGGGTCCTTTTTCATCGCAAAAGCAGCTGTTGGTTGCCAGTTGTTAAAACTTCCTGCAACATATACAAAATCTTTAAACGGAGCATCCAATACTAAAGTTGCCTTTGTTGCATCTGTAGGATTATAATTGATACCATCTAATAAACCTGCTGACAAAGCTTCGCTAACTACATTAGGATTCACGATAGCACTAAATTTTTTAGTAACCACAGTTGCTCCTTGTGTAATCTGTAGTTCGTAGTTTTGATTTCCAGTAATATTAGTATGATTAAAGGAATAACTAGAAGTTGCAGCATTAATATTTAAATTAGCTCCATTTGCTTTTAATACATAACTGGCGTTACCGCTTGTATTAGTAGCTGAAATACTCAGATTACCACCTGAAGCTATAATAGTAGAGCTATTCTCCGCTGGGGCACTTAATGTAACCTGAAAAGCACCAACTTCAACAAAGTTATCTTGTGATTTTTTATCCCCAGTTCCGTCTTTAGCTTTTACAAGAAATCCTATTCTACCTATTCCGTTTCTGTTATAAAAGGTAGCAGGAGTAAATGTTTTAGTATAGGTATCTGAAACCGAATTATAAGTAAATCTATTCGCTTCGTTGGACGCAGTCCATGTACCATTAGTCGGACAATCAATACTGTTTGCATCATTGATGTCAAAAGACCAAGTCCACATGTATAATGCGTTTCCGGTAACTCCCCAAGTTGCTTCATTTACAGAAGCTCCATTTACTGTGATTGTAATAGGAGTTGTTGCCTCAAAAGTAGCTGGACTTATAGTATAGCTAATACTTTGCTGTTGAGCTGAGACACCAATTGAAAGGCAAAACAATAAAAAAAGTAGTGTTTTTTTCATAGTTAAGTGTTAATTTAATTAGATAGAAAAAGGCTACCTATGAGATAGCCTTTTTATTTTTATAACTTATTCTTGATTTGGCAACATCAAATAACTACCATCTAAATCATTGAAATAAATTTTGTATTTTGATTTTGCAACTGGAATGTCTCCTCCACTAGCACCATTACCAGTAAAACCTGAAAATTCTGTATCTCCTCCCCAATTAGTATCCCAAGCATTGTTTGCTCTAAATTTCCCTTTACCATCAAATAGAGAAATACTTAGTGACCAAACATGAGGACTAAATGCTGAAACAGTCATTTCAGAATCATCTCCATTCCAACCTGCATCAGTACCCGTTCTAGAAGATCCCAAGAAACCAATTCTTGAATAAACTGAGGCCGCAGATGCGTTATAAGGAACTAAAGTGTACGCTAACGTTTCTACATTAAATGTAAAAGTGTAATATCCTGAAGCTGAAATTGTAAATTCACCTGCATTATCTTTAATTTCAATTGTATTATTTCCTGCATTCCCTAATTGAGATGCCCAACTCCCTTTTACAGAAATTAGCTTAAAATTTCCTGCAGCAAAGTATCCTGTAAATTTATAAATACTTGGATTCGCTCCACCTCTAAACATAGGTTGGTGTTTCGTATCAACATTATTATCCCAACCACCTTCAACGGCTGCACCAATTAAGTACCAATCTGTAAATGCGTATGGCACTAATCCTGTGTATGGATTAACTAAAATAGTCAATGGAGTTTCAGACATCATTTTTTCGATTCCTGCTAAACTAGACACAACTTTAACATCATACGATCCTAACTCATCAGGAATTCCACCTAATTCAATTACTGCTTGATTTAAGGTTTTTACAGATACTTCAATTTGAGTGGCACCAGAAGTTCCTCCTAATTCAATTGCTTTTGTAAAATCACCGCCTTTAACGTCTATTAAAAGTTTGTATCCAATCTCAACATCACCGCCATAAGTTGCTTTGGTCCATACAAAACGCTCTGCAACATTATCTGCATTTTCTTCAAGTAATATGTATGATTTATCGTTTTCAGGCGCAACTAATTCTGGAGTATCAACTCCTTGAATTACTGGTCTATCTTCTACATCTTCAACGCTACAAGACAAGGCAAGTACCGCGAATAAAGCAATTACTGATTTAGTTATATTTTTCATTTTTCTATTTATTTTTAATATTATTAATATCCAGGGTTTTGTTGTAATTTACTGTTTGATGACAATGCAGTAGCAGGAATAGGAAATAAATTTCTAAACGCTTGAGTTGGCGCTCCACCAGCTACATTTCCTTTCCAAGGCCAGATATAACTGCCACCTGAAAATTTACCAAAACGAATTAAATCCGTTCTTCTATGCCCTTCCCAGTGTAGCTCTTTTGCTCTTTCATCAAGAATTAAGTTTGCTCCAGTAGCATCTGCGTTAAGAGTAGCTATCGTTGAAGTATTTGCTCTGGTTCTTAGAGCATTTACATAGCCTCTGGCAGTTCCAAGATCTCCAACTTTACCAACTACCGCACATTCAGCATACATTAAATAAGCATCTGCCAAACGGAAAATTGGAAAATCTGAATCAGAAAAATCTCCTGATTTATCAGAACCTTGAACTCCATTTACATCTACATTTCTAAATTTTTGAATAGCAAACCCATCCGTGAAATTACTAATGTCAACAATTTCTTTCGTTTGTCCATCTGTATAGAATTGGCCTCTTGTATCAGTAGTATTTCCATTAAACTTATCTACAAATGCCGAAGTAGTTCTGATTCCAGCCCAACCACCATTGATTCCAAATTCAGAAGCTTTCATGGTACCACCCACTGGTGCATGTGTCAAGAAAGTAGTTCCGCCATAGGTTTGAGTTCTAAGTCCATCAAAAGCAATTGCAAAAATGAATTCATTTTGCGCTCCATTTCTATCATTGTCAGCAAAAAACAATTGGTTATAATTGCTATGCAAAGAATAATTAGTAGCGATTACTTTCGTAATTAATGGCAATGCACCTGCATAATTATCAGTACCAATGTATACTTTGGCATTCATATACAATTTAGCTTGTAACATCCAAGCTGCTGCTTGATCTGCACGATACGCCTCATTTGTTTTTGGTGCTTTCAATTCAGGGGTGATTGCTGTTAATTCTTCATCAACAAACTTGTATAGTTCTGCTCTTGTAGCATATTCAGGGTAAAAGAATGTGCTTGGAGAATTTTCAGTAACTAAAGATCCACCACCAAACATATCGATTAAGTGCCAATACGTTAATGCTCTTAAGAAACGTGCTTCTGCTCTGTACGTTTTAATTTCTGCTATTAAAGCAGCATCAAGCCCTCTAGAAGCTAATTTCTCATCTGTAGTTTGTCTTAAAAACTCATTGCAATTTACAATTTGAAAAGAGAAACGTGCAAATGTAGCCGTGATAAAACGGTCTAGTGAAGTCCATGTTTGAGAATGTAGGTCTTTTATAGTACCATCATTCCATCCGATAACAGCTTCGTCTGTAGTTAATTCTTGCATCAACCAAAACCCTCTGATGTATTGACTTTCTCCTTCATCAATTCCTGAGATATCAGGAGAGCCAGCTGCAGTTTGACCCGAAGTAGCAAATCCTGCATATAACTTAGCCAAATTTTGTTTGTAGGATTCTGGCGTGCTAAAAAATTCATCACCAGGAACAGCAACATTGCCTTCCGGAGATTGGTTCAAATCATCTGTACACGATGGGAATAATAGCACCAACAGTAACAAAGAAATACCCAATAATTTTATTTGTGTCTTTTTCATTTTTCTTGTTATTTGTATTAGAAATTAACGTTTAAACCTAACGTGAAAGTAATTGGTCGTGGGTATAAATTTCCATCAATACCTCCAGAAATTTCTGGATCTAAACCTTCATATTTAGTAATTACCAAAACATTTTGAGCTGACAATGTCAATTTAACTAATGAAGTTGAATTCTCTTTTTGATTGAAAGTATATCCAACACTTACGTTGTCCAATCTAATAAAAGAAGCATCTTGAATGTAGTAATCCGATTCGAAACGTTTAGTATCATTTGATTGAAAACCTGTTTCTAGTAAATTTTCAACACCATTAGATAAATCTGTGTTCCTAATCAAAATGTTATTGAAAGAACCTTTACTAGAATCTACGTTGTTGTAATTATAGTTCCCCCAAGATCCTCTCCAGTTCATCCCCATATCAAAGTTTTTGTAAGTTACGCTAGTATTGAAACCGTAAAAAACATCAGCTGCAGGTTTATGAAAACGGTATTTATCTTGTTGCGTAATCAATCCATCTTTATTTCTATCGATATACACACCATCTAATGGTTTTCCGTCTACACCATACGCTTGCTCATACACATAAAAAGAACTTGGTGCATAACCTACTTGGTGGTTTTGAATCGTATTTCCAGTAGCACCTTCGTACCCTCCAATATTAATACCCGGAGTATTTGGCTGTGTAGTAGTTAACTTGGTGATTTTAGAATCTTGAAATGTAATGTTACCACCAATTCTCCATTCAAAATTGTCATTGCGAACAGGAATTACCTCACCAGCAATTTCAATTCCCTTATTTTCGATTGTTCCTACGTTGTAATTGTCAAAGTTTGAGAATCCAAAGAAAGAAGGATTTTGTGTGTACAATAATAAATCTTTAGTAGTTCTCTTGTATAAATCAACACTACCATTTATCCTATTGTTTACAAATCCAAAGTCCAAACCAGCATTAACGGTAGTAGTTTGTTCCCATTTTAAGTTACTATTATAAGGTTGTGGTCTGTAGGTTGTATAAAAATCACTCCCAAACTGGTATTGAGCAGCTGTATTAGAAGCTAAATACAATGGAATAGATGGGTAGCTAACTCCAATATCTTGTTGTCCAGTAATACCCCAACCTCCACGGATTTTTAATGTAGAAATACTTTCTACATCTTTCAAAAAGCTTTCTTCATTCAATTTCCAAGCTAAAGCAACAGCAGGGAAATTTGCCCAACGATTTGTTTCTGTAAATCTTGAAGTACCATCACGTCTGTATGATAAAGTCAATAAATATTTATCGGCAATACTAATGTTTGTTCTCGCAAAAAAAGATTGCAAGTTAATACGAGTAGGGAAATTAGTACCTACAGTAGTATTGTTACTTTGAAAATTAAAGTTTGAAGATCTGTAAGACTCTCTAAAATCTTGATATGAATAACCACCCGTTACATCAAAAACAGTATTGATTGATTCTACTTTTTTATTGTAATTCAAAAACAAATCCATCAACTTATTAAAACGTGATTGATTATTTTCATAAGTGTTATTAAATCCAGAACCAGAAAGACCATTAAGGTAATCAGCTTCTGTATTTCCAAATGATCTACCTGTCAACTGATCGTAACCAAAGTTAGCAACCGCTTTCAATTCTGGTAAGAAATGCATTTTATACTCCGTTTGGATGTTTCCAATACTTCTGTATGATGTTCCGTAACTATTTTGTTGCTCAATTTGAGACAATGGATTTCTTCCCGACAATTGATTGATTTCAGTAGGAGAAGTATACCATTGGAAAAAAGTTCCATCAGGATTTCTTACCGCTTGTGTTGGGTCAAAACGAATAGCGGATCCAATAGCACCACGATTACTATAATTACTGTTTATAAGAGATGTATTATTGTTTAATTCAATTTTTAAATGATTATCCAAGAAATTACCTGTTACACCAACACCTAATGTTGTTCTCTCCATGTTATCTCTTTTCAAGATACCATTTAGATTTGCATAACCTACAGACGCTCTATATACTATGTTATCAGAACCACCACTTAATGAAATATTATGGTCTGTACCAATAGCCGTTCTATAGATTTCATCTTGCCAGTCTGTATCAGCAGCACCCATTAATGCTACTTGCGCAGCACTTCCGTTAGTGGTTACAAAATCTCTGAATTGTTTACTTGACAAAGCATCTACTTTATTAGTGATTTCAGATACTTGAAAATTTCCGTTATAATTTACTTGTAAATCACCTGCTTTTCCTTTTTTGGTTGTAATAATAATTACCCCATTCGAAGCACGTGAACCATAAATTGCAGTAGCCGAAGCGTCTTTCAAAACCGAAATAGATTCGATGTTGTTTTGGTTGATTGTAGACAATGGGTTTCTACTTCCTTCTACTCCACCAGCAGCAACTGGCACACCATCAATCACATATAATGGATCGTTGTTTGCAGATAAAGAAGACCCACTTCTAATTCTAATTGTAGCACCTTCACCTGGAGAACCTCCACCGTTGATGATCTGCAAACCAGCTACCTTACCTTGAATCATTTGATCCGCAGAAGTTACTGGTCCTTTATTAAAATCTTTAGTTGTCAATACTGTTACCGCTCCGGTAGCATCTTTCTTCTTAACAGTACCATAACCCACTTGGATCACAACTTCTTTTAATTGATTCGCATCCTCTTCTAAAGAAACGTTCATTACTTTTTGGGCAACATAATCCACAACTGTATTTTTATATCCAATATAAGAAAACACGACTTTATCCCCTTTCTTAACATTAGACAACTGATATTTACCATCAAAATCAGTAGAAACACCATTTGCGGCACCTTGTACATTTACATTTACCCCCGGAATTGGCTGTCCTGAAACTTTATCAAGAACAGTTCCGCCAACAGTATTCTGAGCCAGAATACTAAAAGGGAGTAGCAGTACTAAAATTAACAACTTTTTATAAATTGTTTTCATACTTTTTGTTTAAATTAATTTAATTTTTTGTTGAGTTTTCAACCTTTAACTATTACTTCGAATGTTAAATTTATGTAAATTTTATAACGCTCGACAAGGCCTCTTTTTATTTGACTTACGAAAACGTAATAGTGTTGAAAACTTTCTGATTTACATAAATTTTTATCAGTTTAATTACCATTTGTAAAATTTAATTTTATCTTTATTACGAAATAATTTTTTACCACATCTTCAACATGAAAAGGAAAATAACGCTTAAACAAATTGCAAAAGAATTAGACGTATCCATTTCTACCGTTTCAAAATCGTTGAGAAACAGCCTTGAAATAGGTGAAGAAACAAGACTAAAAGTGCAGGCGTTTGCTAAATTTTACCACTATAAACCCAACAACATTGCACTTAGTTTAAAGAACAGAAAAACAAAAACAATTGGAATTATTATTCCCGAAATTGTTCACCATTTCTTTTCAACAGTCATTAATGGAATTGAGCAAATTGCTAATGAAAATGGGTATAGCGTAATCATTTGTTTATCAGATGATTCATTTGACAAAGAAGTACTTAACATGGAAATGCTTGCCAACGGAAGCATTGACGGATTCATCATGTCACTCTCCAAAGAAACCCAATTTAGAGGTGATTTTCATCATATTACCGAAGTTATCAATCAAGGAATGCCTGTTGTAATGTTTGACAGGGTTACTAATGATATTCTTTGCGATAAAGTGATCATAGACGATAAATATGCAGCTTATGAAGCCGTGCAAAGCTTAATTGATAAAGGACGAAAAAAAATTGCCTTAGTAACAACCGTTGATTATGTAAGTGTAGGAAAACTAAGGACTGATGGTTATACTAAAGCGCTTCTTGACAACGGAATACCCTTCAATGAAAAACTAATTATCAAAATTGAAGACATTGATACCTGCGAAATCACCATTGGAAAACTATTGGAAGACAAAGCTATTGATGCCGTTTTTGCTGTAAATGAACTTTTTGCAGTTACCATAATCAAAACAGCTAATAAAATAGGATTGAATGTCCCTAATGACTTAGCCGTTATAGCTTTTACAGACGGAATCATTTCAAAATATTCTACACCTACTATTACTACAGTAAGTCAGAGTGGCATAAAAATGGGAAATAAAGCTGCAAAAATGCTAATTGAAAGACTCGAATCTGAAGAGGAAGAAGAAAACGAAAACTATAAAACGGAAGTAATTGAAACGCATTTGATAGAAAGAGAATCAACTAATTAGCACTTAATCGTTAATTTATTTACAACTACAAGGTTGTAGTTGTAAAAGATCCAGATTATTTGTTTCTCTAAAACAATAGTTTCAAATATATTTTTATATTTACCCATTCAAAGCTTCAACTTTTACTTCGAAAATAAGATAAGTTTTGATAAGCATAGCGCTTATCGTATTAATTTTTAAATTACGATAATGGAAAAGCGTAAATTAAGTTTCTGGCAAATTTGGAACATGAGTTTCGGTTTTTTAGGAATACAGATGGGTTTTGCCCTTCAAAATGCGAATGCCAGCAGAATCTTGCAGATTTTTGGAGCAGACGTTCATGAATTATCCTGGTTTTGGATCATTGCCCCTTTAATGGGACTTATTGTACAGCCCATAATAGGACATTACAGTGACAAAACGTGGGGGAAATTCGGAAGACGAAAACCATTCTTTTTAGTCGGAGCATTACTTGCCTCTATTGGCTTAATATTAATGCCACAAGCCGAAATTTTTATCGCTTTTTTACCTGCCTTATGGGTTGGTGCCGGAATGCTGATGATTATGGATGCGTCTTTCAATATTGCTATGGAACCTTTCAGAGCATTAGTGGGAGATAATTTAAGAACCGACCAAAGAACATTAGGTTTTAGCGTACAAACCGCATTAATTGGTTTTGGTGCTGTTATTGGTTCATTATTACCATATGTATTAACGAATTATTTTGGCGTTTCAAACAGAGATGATAATGGCGGGGTTCCAATGCACTTGATTTTATCCTTTGTGATAGGAGCGGCTATTCTAGTAGTTTCCATTCTGGTTTCCATTTTTTCTACCAAAGAATATTCTCCAGAAGAATTAGCACAATTTGAAGACGAAATGGCGCATCAGGAAACTAAAGTGGCTGATACTAATCCAAAAGAATCCAGTTTACTAGATATTTTTGATGATTTCAGAAAAATGCCCACCACGATGCGACAATTAAGCTGGGTACAATTTTTCTCATGGTTTGGTCTTTTTGGAATGTGGGTTTTCACCACTCCTGCCATAGCCCATCATATTTATGGCCTACCCATTTCGGACAGCAAAAGTGAAGCGTATCAAAACGCAGGAGACTGGGTTGGAGTACTGTTCGGTATTTACAATTTAGTTTCTGCTTTCTATGCTTTTGCTTTGCCATATATCGCAAAAAAATTCGGCAGAAAATTAACACACTCCATCTCTTTAATTGTTGGAGGAATTGGGTTAATATCTATCTATTTTGTTCCTAATGAAAACTGGCTAATTCTTTCTATGGTTGCTGTAGGTATTGCTTGGGCAAGTATCTTATCGATGCCGTATGCCATCCTAGCCGGATCAATATCTCCAATGAAAATGGGAGTTTACATGGGTATCTTTAACTTCTTTGTCGTAATTCCCCAAATTGTCAATGCCTTGATTGGCGGACCCTTAGTTAAATATGTATACAATGACAACGCCATATTTGCATTAGTTACTAGTGGCGTCAGCTTCTTGATTGCTGCTATTTTAGTGGCCAAAGTAAAAGATGTTGATGACGTAATAAAACAATAATAATGAATACAAAAGCATTTATATTCGACCTTGACGGAGTAATTGTTGACACCGCTAAATACCATTACCTGGCGTGGCAAAAAATCGCTACTGAATTAAATATCGAATTTACACACGAACATAATGAATTATTAAAAGGAGTCAGCCGCGTGCGCTCTTTGGATATCATATTAGAATTAGGAAAAGTAACCGCATCACAAGAAGACAAAGACCGATGGTTAGTTCAAAAAAATGAAGACTACCTATCCTATTTAGTTGACATGGATGCAAGCGAGATTCTTCCGGGAGTTTTTGAAATTTTAAAATTTCTGAAAGAAAACAACCAACCAATCGCTTTGGGTTCAGCCAGTAAAAACGCAAGACCTATTTTAGAAAAAACAGGAATACGCTCTTATTTTGATGCTGTTGTAGACGGAAATGATGTAACGAATGCCAAACCAGATCCGGAAGTTTTCTTAATGGCTGCAAAGTTATTGAACATCAAACCAGAAGATTCTATCGTTTTTGAGGATTCAGTGGCGGGAGTACAAGCAGCAAATATTGGAAAAATGATCAGCATAGGAATAGGAGAGGCAAGTACTTTGCATGAAGCGAAATATATCTTTAAAGACTTTACTGAGATAGAAACATCATTCATTGCAAATTTGATAAAATAAAACGAAATGTATTTTTAAAGTTTTGAGACAACTTGAAACCTTAAACTTTAAACAAAAAATAAAATGAATCAAGATTATATAAAACCAGATAATTGGTCCATCATAGAAGAAGGATTTGATGTAGAGCGCGTAAAATCATCTGAAAGTTTGTTTAGCATTGGGAACGGTGCCATGGGACAACGTGCTAATTTTGAAGAAAATTATACTGGAGAAACATTCCAAGGAAGTTATATCGCAGGAATTTATTACCCCGACAAAACCAAAGTGGGCTGGTGGAAAAATGGGTATCCTGAATATTTTGCCAAAGTTTTAAATGCGCCCAACTGGATTGGAATTGATATTGAAATCAACGGAGAAAAACTAGATTTAAATACCTGTACTGATGTTAAAAATTTTCGCCGAGAGCTAAACATGAAAGAAGGTTGGTACAACCGTTCTTTTGAAGCCACTTTGAAAAACGGAACAGCCATCTCAGTGAATATTCGTCGTTTTCTTTCAATCGTTTTAGATGAAATTGGGGTTATCAATTATGAAATCACACCTTTAAATAAAGATTCAAAAATAGTTTACAAACCCTACATCGACGCTGGTGTAACTAATGAAGATGCGAACTGGGAAGAAAAATTCTGGGAACCACTTGATGTTAAAAAATCAGGAAACGAAGCATTTGTAACGGCTCAAACGTTCAAAACACACTTCAAGGTGACTACTTTCATGCAAAATAACATTTTGACAAATGGTGAAAAAACATGTATTTCTCCTTCTAACATTGATGCAACTGCTGATAAGATTCAATTTAGTTATGATGTAATTGTGGCTCAAGGCCAAAAATCATCTATCCAAAAAATTGGCGGATACACTGTTTCTTTAAACCATGAAAATACATTTACAGCTGCAGAAAAAGCAATTCAGGCTGCTCTAGAATTAGGATATGATGCCTTGTTGCAAGATCAGATTGATTCTTGGTCAAAAATTTGGGAAATGTCCGATATTACAATTGACGGCGATGTAAAAGCACAGCAAGGAATTCGTTTCAATATTTTTCAGTTGAACCAAACCTATTTAGGAAAAGATTCCCGTTTGAATATTGGACCAAAAGGTTTCACAGGAGAAAAATACGGCGGATCAACGTATTGGGATACCGAGGCCTATTGCATTCCGTTTTACATGGCGACGAAAGATCAGGAAGTGGCTCGAAACTTGTTGACGTACCGTTACAATCAGTTGGACAAAGCCATAGAAAATGCGGCTAAATTAGGATTTACTAATGGCGCTGCTTTGTATCCAATGGTAACCATGAATGGCGAAGAATGTCATAACGAATGGGAAATTACTTTTGAAGAGATTCATAGAAATGGAGCTATTGCCTTTGCCATTTACAACTTTTACAGATACACAGGCGATTACAGCTACATTCCTGAAAAAGGACTGGAAGTATTAATCGGAATTGCACGTTTCTGGCATCAAAGAGCGAATTTTTCGACTAATCTAAACCAATACGTAATTCTTGGAGTTACTGGTCCAAACGAATATGAGAACAACGTAAATAATAATTTCTACACGAATTATATCGCAAAATGGTGTCTGGAATATACCTACGAACAAATTCAGAAAGTGTCACTGGAATATCCTGTTGATCATAAAAGAATAACAGAAAAAGTAAAAATCACGGATAGCGAATTGCAATCTTGGAAAAAAGTTTCAGACAATATGTACTTCCCTTTTTCGGAAGAACACAACGTGTACTTGCAACAAGACGGTTTCTTGGACAAAGAATTAGTTCGCGTAGCTGATTTAGATAAAAGCCAAAGACCAATCAACCAAAAATGGTCTTGGGATAGAATTTTACGTTCTCCGTATATCAAACAAGCCGATGTTTTACAGTGCTTTTACTTCTTTGAAGATCATTTTTCGAGAGAAGAACTGAAAAATAATTTTGAATTCTATGAATCCTTCACAGTTCATGAAAGTTCACTTTCGCCTTGCGTACACTCCATTCAAGCAGCTTTATTAGACAAAATGGATATGGCGTACACGTTCTATTTAAGAACCTCACGTTTGGATTTAGATGATTACAATAAAGAAGTAGAGGAAGGCTGTCACATTACTTCTATGGCTGGTACTTGGATGAGTATTGTAGAAGGTTTTGGTGGAATGCGAATTAAAGAGGATACACTTCATTTTTCACCAAAAATTCCAAAAGAATGGGAAGGATATTCTTTTAAAATAAATTTCAGAAATCAAATTTTGAAAGTGGCTATCAATCATAAGGAAACCACTTTTTCAATTGATGGCAACAATGAATTAAATATCATAGTAAACGGCCAGAAAGTTCTTGTAAAACCTGAAAATTTAGCTACTGTATCGTAAACAATTGCTAGAACTTGTAGTTAATTCTAACATTTGATTCCAAGCCTCGCTAGGCTTACAAACAATCCCAATTCCTATTGGGATTGTTTACTTAGTGACAATTCTCAAGAGTAGTTTTGCGGTGTTAACATCCTTAATTCTGCGAAAAGTATGTCACCTTTATTTTAATGTTCTTAAAAAAAATTAATAAATGTATTTCACAATGAATAAAACTATTCCTTTACCATTGATAAATAAAAGTTTTCTAAAAAAAATAACTGTATTCCTTTTTTTTATGTCTCTAACTTTAAACGCTCAAATCGACAAAGTAGAACCTCCTTTTTGGTACGCAGGAATGCATAATCCAGAGCTACAAATTCTTTTTTACGGCAAAAATATTTCGCAATATCAAGTCACCGTTTCTAATGGCATAAAAATAAACAATGTTAAAAGAACAGAAAATCCCAATTACCTTTTCGTCACTATTGACACCAAAAAAGTAGTTGCATCTGATTTTCTTTTTACTTTTAAAAACAACACAGCAACCTTTACACAAAAATACAGTCTCAAGAAACGAAGAGAAAATTCTGCACAACGCAAAAGCTTTGATTCTTCGGATATGATGTATTTATTAATGCCGGATCGCTTTGCAAATGGCAATAGGAATAACGACAGTGAAAATTCGACCCAAGAAAAATACAACAGAGAATTACCTGGCGGAAGACACGGTGGAGACATAGAGGGTATTATAAAAAACCTAGACTATATTTCATCCTTGGGTGCAACAGCCATTTGGAGTACGCCGCTTTGCGAAGACAATGATGCGAAACATTCGTATCACACCTACGGCCAATCGGATGTGTATAAAATAGATCCACGTTTTGGAACCAATGAAGATTATGCACGTTTGGCTGCTGAAATGCACAAACGCAAAATGAAATTAGTAATGGACTATGTAACGAATCACTGGGGAATTGAACATTGGATGATAAAAGATTTACCTACCAAGGAGTGGATTAATCATTTTGATACGTACACCCAAACCAATCACAAAAGAACGGTGATCCATGATACCAACGCCTCTGAAATTGATAAAAAAATCGCAATAGACGGTTGGTTTGTTCCCTCGATGCCTGATTTAAATTTAAGAAATCCTTTGACTTTAAAATACTTGATTCAAAATGCCATCTGGTGGATTGAATCAGCTGATTTGGATGGATTCAGAGTCGACACCTATAATTATTCAGACCCAAAAGGAATTGCAACATGGACAAAATCCATAACAGATGAATACCCTAATTTTAATATTGTAGGGGAAGTTTGGATGCAAAGTCAAGCGCAAATGGCTTATTGGCAAAAAGACAGTAAAATTGCTGAAATACAAAATTACAACTCGTATCTGCCAAGTGTAATGGATTTTACATTATATGAGGCAACTACCAAAGCTTTCAGCGAAGACGAAGGGACTTGGGACAAAGGAATGGTAAAAATGTATGACAATTTTACCAATGATTTTCTGTATCCAAATATCAATAATATGTTGATTTTTGTCGAAAATCACGACACCAATCGCATCAATCAAACTTACGGAAATGACATCCGAAAATACAAAATGGCAATGACTTTGATGGCTACCGTTCGCGGGATTCCACAATTGTATTACGGAAGTGAAATAGGAATGGCCGGTGATAAAAACAAAGGTGATGCGGATATTCGTCAAGATTTCCCTGGCGGATGGGAAGGTGATAAAAACAATGCTTTTGTCAAAGAAGGAAGAACTCCGGGACAAAGTGAGTATTTTGACTTTACTTCCAAATTATTCAATTGGAGAAAAACAAAAGCGGCAATTCATACCGGAAAAATGACGCATTACATTCCAGAAAACAACATTTACGTTTATTTTAGATACAACACGAATGAAACGATAATGGTTTTAATGAACAACAGCAACGTAACCAAAACTGTAAAAACCGATCGCTTTAAAGAAAATATCAAAAACTTTAAAACCGGAAAAGATGTAATTTCTGAATTTACATTTGACGTTACAAACGAAATTAGTATCGAACCTAAGTCGGTTTTGATTTTAGAGTTGAAGTAATTAAAATTCTATCAGAAAAAGCATAAAACAAAAGCGCTTGATAGAAAATGTATCGCTATTATTTCAACTTATATGACTTATATGTTTCAAGAAAAACAATCATTTAACACTGAAAAAATGAAAAAATATTCAATCCCACTTTTACTATTAACCATGACAATTTTAAGTAGTTGCTCCAGTACAAAAACGGTTGCTGAGAGTAACAAAACACCTTTCGTTTGGGAAGGTGCCAATGTTTATTTCCTGATGACAGACCGTTTTAATAATGGTGACACTTCAAATGATATAAACTTCAACAGAACCAAAACAACGGGAAAACTTCGTGGTTTTGAAGGTGGCGATATCAAAGGGATTTCTCAAAAAATTGACGAAGGGTATTTTGATAAATTAGGAATCAATGCCATTTGGTTTACACCAATAGTAGAGCAAATCCACGATGGCGTTGATGAAGGAACCGGTTTAAGCTATGGCTTCCACGGCTATTGGACAAGAGACTGGACCAACTTAGATCCTAACTTTGGAACAAAAGAAGATTTGGCTGCATTGGTACAAAAAGCACACGCACACGGAATCCGAATCATTCTCGATGGCGTAATCAATCACACTGGCCCCGTAACTGCTGAAGATACGGTTTGGCCAAATGACTGGGTTCGAACAGGACCAACTTGTGATTATAAATCGTTTGAAAACACAACCGCTTGCACACTCGTAGCTAATCTTCCGGATATAAAAACAGAGAGCAATCAAAATGTAGAATTGCCTCCCTATTTAATTGAAAAATGGAAAAAAGAAGGCCGTTACGAACAAGAAATGAAAGAATTGGACGCATTTTTTGCGCGTACTGGTTATCCAAAAGCGCCCAAATATTACATCATCAAGTGGTTGACAGATTATATTGCGGATTATGGCGTTGACGGGTACAGAGGCGACACGGTAAAACATACCAATGAAACGGTTTGGGCCGATTTTAAAACCCAATGTGACTACGCTTTTGAAACTTGGAAGAAAAACAATCCAGCAAAAATTTTAGACAACAACCCTTTTTACACGATTGCCGAAGTATACAATTATGGCATCAGTGGCGGACAAGATTTTGATTTTGGAGATAAAAAAATAAACTATTTTAAGAATGGTTTCAATAACATGATCAACTTCGAATTCAAGTGGGATGCACAAAAAGACTATGAATTTATATTTTCCAAATATTCTGACAAGCTAAACAATGACTTAAAAGGATATAGTGTTTTGAACTATTTGTCTTCACACGATGACGGCGGACCATTTGATGCCAATCGTACCAAAACTATAGAAAGCGGAACAAAATTATTACTGAGTCCTGGACTTTCTCAAGTATATTATGGTGACGAAAGCGCTCGATCCTTAGTAATCGAAGGCACTCAAGGCGATGCAACCTTGCGTTCGTTTATGAATTGGGAAGCTATTAATTCAAATCCTCAAACACAAAAAACACTGTTACATTGGCAAAAACTGGGTCAATTCAGAAAAAACCACGCTTCGGTGGGAGCAGGAATACACCAACAAATTTCGGCTCAACCGTATACTTTTTCCAGAACTTTTTCTAAAGAAAATTATTCAGATAATGTTGTAGTTGGATTGGATTTAGCGATTGGGACCAAAGAACTTTCAGTAGGTTCTATTTTTAAAAATGGAACTAACGTAAGAGATGCCTATTCTGGTAAAGAAGCAATTGTTTCCAATGGAAAAGTAAGTATTGATTCAGAATTCGACATTGTTTTATTGGAATTGAAAAAATAATTTTTAAAATGATTTAATCCAAACGCCTTTAGAAATGAAGGCGTTTTTTTTATGTTTACCTTTACAAAAAAATCAAAGAAAATGCTCAAAATTGGACATCGTGGCGCAAAAGGTTATGAACCAGAGAACACCTTTGTTTCATTCCAAAAAGCATTAGACATGCAAGTGGACGGCATTGAACTCGACGTGCATTTGAGTGCTGATGGCGAAATAATCGTTATTCATGACGAATCTATTGACCGAACGACCAACGGAAAAGGTTTTGTAAATACATTATCTTTGCGCGAATTAAAAGCTTTTCGTATCGATGGAAAATATGAAATTCCAACTCTGAAGGAAGTTTTTGATTTGGTAAACCAAGATTGTTTTATCAATATTGAACTCAAAAGTCATGAAGCAACAGATAAAGTGGTTTCACTTATAGAAAAATACGTCACTAAAAAAGGATGGAAATACGACCGATTTTTAATTTCCAGTTTTGATTGGAATGCACTGCAACAAGTGGCATTTTTAAATGATAAAATTCCTGTTGGTGTATTAACGGAAACTGATTTAGACTTGGCTTTGGCTTTCGCCAAATTCATTCAGGCAAAATCCATTCATCCGCATTTTCATTTATTGACAAAAGAAAACACGGCAAAAATACAGGAAAAAGGATTGCAGGTTTTCCCGTGGACCATCAATGCATTAGAAGACATTCAAAAAATAAAAACATGCAACGTAAACGGTATCATCACCGATTTCCCAAATAGAATATGAATCAGAATTTCGATATAATAATAGTAGGCGGCGGCGCAGCAGGTTTTTTTACAGCCATTAACATCGTGGAGAAAAATCCAAAACTGAAAGTTGCCATTTTAGAACGCGGTGCGGAAGTATTACAAAAAGTTCGAATTTCCGGCGGTGGAAGATGCAACGTGACGCATGCTTGTTTTGAACCGAACGAATTAGTGAAGTTTTATCCGCGTGGCGAAAAAGAATTACGCGGTCCTTTTCATCAGTTTTGTTCTGGCGATACGATTGAATGGTTCGAGAAGCATGGCGTAGAACTCAAAATTGAAGCGGACGGACGCATGTTCCCCGTTTCGAATTCGTCTCAAACGATTATTGATTGTTTCCTGAAAGCAACACAAAAACTAGGGATTGCAGTACTTACAGGACAAAGTGTGCAATCTATTTTCAAGAAAGACACCGCTTGGAAAGTAGAAACCCAAACTGAAAACTATCTTGCCGAAAAGCTGATTCTGTCCACAGGAAGCAATCCTAAAGTATGGGAAATGTTACAGAATTTTGGTCACGCTGTTGTCAGTCCAGTTCCTTCCCTATTCACTTTCAATATCAAAGACTCCAGAATAAAAGAATTACCCGGAGTTGCAACACAAGTAACTGTAAAGGTAAAAGACACCAAACTCACCACAACAGGACCTTTATTAATTACGCATTGGGGAATGAGTGGCCCAGCCATCTTGAAACTTTCTGCTTGGGGTGCCCGAATCTTGCATGACAAAAATTATCAGTTTACCATTTTCGTGAATTGGTTGAATGATGAAGATACTGCTGATGTCGAGAAAAAGCTGAAAGAATTAAAACAGGAACACGCTAAAAAATCAGTTTCAAAGAAATCTCCTTTCGAATTAACCAATAGATTATGGGAAAGTTTAGTACTTGCTTCAAGCATTGAAGTGGAGACGAAATGGGCCGATTTATCTAAAATACAATTGCAAAATCTCGCGAATCAATTGACGAATGCAACTTTTCAAGTGAACGGAAAAAGTACTTTTAAAGAAGAATTTGTAACAGCTGGAGGTATCGATTTGAAGGAAATCAATTTTAAAACCATGGAAAGCAAATTGCATAAAAACCTTTATTTTGCGGGAGAAATTGTAAACATTGATGCCATTACTGGAGGATTTAATTTTCAGAATGCATGGACAAGCGGGTTTATTGTGGCAGCTTCCATTTAAATTTAATTAACAAGAGTTTACAAAATCACTAAGTTTTATTTAAGACGATTCTAATAACTTTACGAATAGCTTATTAAAAATATATGAAAATAAAATTACTTAGTACACTCCTGTTTTTAATATATCAGTTGGGAATTGCCCAAACGAATAGTACGCTCAAAGGGCAAATTTATTTTGTCAATAATGCTGTTTCTCAAGTTGAAATCATCAATTCTACCACAAAAACACTAGTAGTTTCCGATGCAAATGGTGGATTTTCTATTGCTGCCAAACCAAACGATTTACTTGTTTTTATTTCTAAAAATTATGAAATAAAAAAAATTACAGTGAGTAGCAAATTACTTGCTGAAGGATTTATAAAAGTTACTTTAAACCAAAAAATCGAAGAGCTAAAAGAGGTCTTGGTAAACAACAATCCATCCATAAAGCTAAGTAAAGATGCGAAGTGGGAACAAGGAAAACTAGATCAACTAGCACTGCAAAAAGCGGCAAGTTCAATTAAAAACCCTGGTGTTTACAATGGAAGTATTGAAAACGGTATGAATTTTATGCGAATAGGAAAAATGATTCTTGGCTTATTCAAAAAAGAAAAAGATACACTAATAAAACAAAGTCCTCACTTATCTTTTATAGAAGCTGCAAAAGCAAAATGCGAGCAAGATTTTTTTACACAAACACTACAATTAAAACCCGAACAAATTAGTGCTTTCCTTGAATTTTGTGACAAAGATCCCAAATCAAAACTAATTGCTGAAAATCAAAATGTCCTAACTTT
The DNA here is from genome assembly GCF_036895565.1 of Flavobacterium sp. KS-LB2. Lineage (NCBI taxonomy): Bacteria > Pseudomonadati > Bacteroidota > Flavobacteriia > Flavobacteriales > Flavobacteriaceae > Flavobacterium > Flavobacterium sp. KS-LB2. Next base: position 3,093,536 of record NZ_CP145904.1, read on the forward strand.
GATGGAATTTATGAGTGGTAAAATCCTGTACTTTACAAAAAATGATTCGCATTAACATATAGCAGCTATTTACTAAAAATAAGTTACAGCATTAGCGATTCAACCACCAAATACTTCCATTTAAAACGGCAGCGAAACTAACCCAAGCCAAATACGGAATAAACAAATAACCCGCAATTTTATTGATTTTAGAAAACTGAATGTACGTTTCATAAATCATCAGCCACAACACGATAATTTCTAAACCAGCAAGCATTGGGTTTTGTAATCCAAAAAACAAATACGACCACAACGCATTTAGGGCTAGTTGAATTGCAAAGAAAATTAACGCTTTTTTTACCACTACTTTATCTGCTTCTATGCGGTCCCAAACTAATCCTGCCGCAACACCCATCATCACATACAACATACTCCAAACCGGTGCAAAAACCCAATTAGGCGGATTAAAGCTAGGTTTTATTAGAGTAGGATACCAAGTTGTAATGGCGGATCGGGTTACCATTCCTGAGAAATATCCAATAGCAAGACACGTAACAACAACAGCTAAGATTCGAGTGATTTTATTCATTTTTATTTTTTTCTAATGTGAGCCAAATTTAATCAAATCTTTCGAACGAATAACGCATTAAACAAAGAAACAAATAACTGAAAAAAAGTATCTTTGCGTAAATTTATACATTCATGATTGCAACAAACGATTTTATTCCATCACCATATACACATTCAGTTGAAAACGGAAACTTTCAATGGAGCGCGCCAAGTAATATTGCTCTCGTAAAGTATTGGGGGAAAAAGGAGAATCAAATTCCTGCGAATCCTTCGGTGAGCTTTACGTTGAATAATTGCAAAACAATTACCAAATTGGCTTTCGCCAAAAAAGACAATGATGATAAATTCTCTTTTGACTTGCTTTTTGAAGGACAACCTAAAGAAGATTTCAAACCAAAGATTCAAAAATTTCTAGAGCGTATCGAAATCTACTTGCCTTTTTTAAAAGACTACCATTTTACGATTGATACTGAAAACACCTTTCCGCACAGTTCGGGAATTGCTTCATCAGCCTCTGGAATGGCTGCTTTGGCTATGAATTTGATGAGTGTAGAAAAAGCATTAAACCCGGAAATGACTGATGATTATTTCTATCAAAAAGCGTCTTTATTAGCGCGTTTGGGTTCTGGAAGTGCTTGCCGTAGTGTCAAAGGACAGGTTGTAGTTTGGGGAAGCCAAAAGAACATTTCTGGAAGTTCTGAATTATTTGGAGTGGAATTTCCTCATGCCATTCATGAGAATTTCAGAAATTACCAAGACACTATTTTACTGGTTGACAAAGGAGAAAAACAAGTTTCCAGTACCGTAGGCCATGATTTGATGCACAACCATCCTTTTGCCGAAAGGCGATTTGCACAAGCGCATGAAAACTTAGACCAACTAATTGCTATTTTCAAAAGTGGGAATCTGGATGAATTCATCAAAATTGTTGAGAGTGAAGCCTTGACGTTGCATGCGATGATGATGACCTCGATGCCCTATTTTATATTGATGAAACCGAACACTTTAGAGATTATAAATGCAATTTGGAAATTTAGAAATGCGACTCAAATTCCGGTTTGTTTCACACTTGATGCTGGCGCAAATGTACATGTTTTGTATCCCAAAAACGTTAGCAAACAAGTTTTACAATTTATTCAGAACGAATTAGTTGGCTATTGTCAAAATGGTCAGTACATTTGTGACGAAATTGGAAACGGTGCTGTGTTGATTTAATTTGTTTTTTTTCTATCTTTATTTTTTAAAGAGCTGAAATTATGGATATTCAATCAGATAAATTAGAATTGATAAAAATGGTTTTGGAAACTGACGACAAAGCTATAATCGAGGCCATAAAAAATATTTTCAAAGCACAAAAAAAAGACGTTTGGAAAGGATTATCTCCTGAACAACAAGAAGAAATTGACTTGGGAATTCTAGAAGCAAATCGTGGAGACCAAGTAGATTTATAAAAATTATTTATTACAACACACAATTATCAATCTCAAATTGTTAATTAACAACATACTATGAAAGGACCTTTATTTTATTCAAAAATATTACTCTTTGGAGAATACGGCATTATTCGTGACTCAAAAGGGCTTTCAATTCCTTATAATTTTTATAACGGCGCGCTTAAAAGAGAGGATAATCCATCTGACGAAGCTATCAAATCAAACGGTCACTTGAAACGATTTGTTACCTATTTAGAAATACTACAAAACGAACAGCCAGGTTTAGTAACTTTTGATTTAGCACTTTTGAAAGAAGACGTTGAAACCGGAATGTATTTTGATTCCAGTATTCCGCAAGGGTATGGCGTAGGAAGTAGTGGCGCATTAGTAGCTGCGATTTATGATAAATATGCACAAAATAAAATTACGGTTTTAGAGAATCTTACCCGTGAAAAATTATTGGAATTAAAAAATATATTTTCTCAAATGGAGAGTTTTTTCCACGGAAAAAGTTCTGGCTTAGATCCTTTGAATAGCTATTTGAGTATTCCGATTTTGATTAACTCCAAAGACAATATTGAAGCAACCGGGATTCCTACACAAAGTTTTGACGGAAAAGGCGCTGTGTTTTTGTTAGATTCAGGAATTGTGGGCGAAACGGCTCCGATGGTCAATATTTTCATGGAAAGTTTAAAAGATAAAGGTTTCCGTGCGATGTTGAAAAATCAATTTGTAAAATATACGGATGCTTGCGTTGAAAATTTCCTTGGCGGAGACATGAAATCGTTATTCATGAACACCAAAAAATTATCAAAAGTAGTTTTGAACAATTTCAAACCAATGATTCCTGAGCAATTTCATGGAATTTGGCAACAAGGAATTGATAGTAATGATTATTATTTAAAACTATGCGGTTCTGGTGGCGGTGGCTATATTTTAGGTTTTACCGAAGATTTAGAAAAAGCCAAAGCATCGTTGAAAGATTATAAACTAGAAGTAGTATATCAGTTTTAGCTCCTAACCCCGACGGGGAATTTAAAAATTAAATTTTACTCCTATAATGTTAAGCAGGCAGCACAAACTTCTCCTAATGAAAATTGCAAGTTTGTTCTCTGTAGTTAGAGGCTATAACATTCCCGTCATTATTTTGGCGCAATACCTTTCGGCTATATTTATTCTGGCTCCAGAAAAAAGAGCGTTAGATATTTTGCTCGATTTCAATTTATTTATTCTAGTTTTTGCATCGTCACTTACGATTGCTTCCGGCTATATCATCAATAACTTTTATGACAGCCAAAAGGATTTAATCAATCGTCCAAACAAATCAATGTTGGATCGACTAGTGAGTCAAAAAACTAAACTAAATGTCTATTTTACGTTGAATTTTATTGTCGCCTTAATGGCGTTGTTTGTTTCGTGGCGCGTATTTTTATTCTTTTCAGGATATATCTTTTTCATTTGGTTTTATTCTCACAAAATAAAAAAATACCCAATAATAGGAAACCTAATGGCTGCTTTATTAGCGGTTTTGCCTTTTTTTGCGATACTGCTGTATTTTTACACCCGAATCCCATTTGAAGAAATAGAAAATTATAAACAGCAACTTGGAGTAATTTTAGCGCATGCTTCCTTTTTGTTTTTGCTATTGCTGATTCGAGAGATGATCAAAGATCTAGAAAACCTAAAAGGGGATTTAGTAAATGACTACAAGACCATTCCTATTGTTTATGGCGAAGAAACATCAAAAATAACTATAACTATTTTAACCATTCTGACTGTTTTTCCAGTTTACGCTTTGATTAATATTTATGATGTAGGTTATATGGATATTTATTTTTACTCTTGTCTCATTATCCTAATTTTCTTCTTGCTTTACTTGTGGAAATCCAATGCGAAACCACAGTATTTGCTACTTCACAATGTATTGAAATTTCTTATTGTTGCGGGAGTCTTTTGTATTGTCTTGATTAATCCAAGTGTTTTATGGCACGGAAAACGATTGTTGATGGTTTAATTTTGCCTTAGTTCAAATTATAAAAAGGATAAAAAACCATTCTCAAAATTCTCCTATATTCACCGATAGGGTAGCCCCGATTACTTCACCTAGCCTTTGTTCGCATCCGAGTTCAGTGAATTTCATTTGTAACGGCATCCTTTTTCTTTTTTCCTTTAAAAAAGAAAAAGATAGAGTGGAAAGCGGGACATCGAAGATTCAGCGCAGCTAAATAACTCCAAAAAATAATACTAAAATATATTAATTAGCTTATTAACTAGACAGTTAGCGTTTTTATAATTGGTGGTTATTGATTGTCAAGTATATAAATAGTATCTTTGCACAAATTATTGGAATATTATGAATAACAAGGAAGGCAATAATAAGAAAAGTGGTCCAAGAGCAGCTAGCTCAAGACCAAGTTCAAATAAGCCAAAACCTGCCATGCAGAAGCGCGCTCAAGGGCCGAAAAAAGTTAAAGTAAATACTAAAGTTGCCGATATTGCTACTGATAAAGTAGAGAAAAAACCAAATCAAGCACCAAAGAGACCGAAAGTAAAAGACGAAATTCGTTTGAATAAATACATCGCTAATTCAGGTGCTTGCTCGCGTCGTGATGCTGATATTTATATTCAATCCGGGACGGTAAAAGTAAACGGAATTCCTGTTACTGAAATGGGATACATGGTAAAACCAGGTGATGTTGTAAATTTTGACGGTGCGACTTTGACACCGGAGAAAAAAGTATACATCTTACTGAACAAACCAAAAAACTTTACAACTGCGATGGACGAAGGTCAGGAGTATCGTAATGTATTAGAACTGGTAAAAGGTTCTACGACTGCAAAAATTGGTGCAGTGGGAAGAATGGACAAGAATACAACTGGTTTGTTATTGTTCACAAATGACACGGATATGATTCGTAAATTTACGTTACCAAGTCAAAAATCATCTAAAATTTACCAAGTTTCATTGGATAAAAATTTGAAATTTGAAGATTTAGAAAAAATACAAAAAGGATTGACGCTTGATGGTCATCGCGTTTTTGTGGAAGATGTAAGCTATATTGAAGGAGAAGCGAAAAGTGAAATTGGATTGCAATTGCGTTCAGCAAACGTGAAAGTGGTTCGTTCTATTTTTGAACACTTTAGTTATGATGTATTGCGTATTGACCGAGTTTCTTTTGCTGGTTTGACCAAAAAGAATTTGCCAAGAGGAAACTGGAGATTGCTTACTGACCAAGAAATTATCAATTTGAAGAACGTTTAATATTTCTTTGAAATTATACAATGAAATCCCTTCCGTTTATACGGAATGGGATTTTTTTAATTAAAAATTCAATCCTAAATAAGTATGACACCAGAAAAATTACAATCAATTGCTTTTAAATGGTTTGAAACTTTCAATAATAAAGAATTAGAAAAATTACTGTCTTTATATGATGAAGATGCCGTTCATTTTAGTCCAAAACTAAAAATGTACAAACCGGAAAGTAACGGCTTTGTTACCGGTAAAGAAGCCTTGCGAGAATGGTGGAAAGATGCTTTTGAGCGTTTACCAAGCTTGAATTACAAAGTAAAATCGCTTACCGCCAATGGTGACCGCATTTTCATGGAATACATAAGAACAGTTACCGGTGAAGAAGATTTATTGGTAGCTGAAGTATTAGACATTAGAGAAGACAAAATAATTGCTTCACGAGTGTATCACGGATAAAAACCGATTTTGATTAAAAACAAAAAACCCTACGACAATTTATTTATGTTGTAGGGTTTTTGTTTTAGAAGAAAATTATAATTATCCTTTCATTTTTTTAAGCGGTTCTGCTTTTTTGTCCAGACCACGTTTTCTCAATAGCGGTTCGATACTTGGCTCGGCACCACGGAAACGTTTGTACAAAACCATCGGATCTTCGGTTCCTCCTTTTTCCAAAACATTCTCACGGAATAATTTTGCTTTTTCTGGATTAAACAAAGTAGTTGTTTTGAACGCTTCAAAAGCATCCGTATCTAAAACACCTGACCAGATGTAGCTGTAATATCCAGAAGAATATCCTCCTGAGAATATATGGCTGAAATACGTACTACGGTATCTTGGAATAATAGAAGAAATTAAACCAATTTTTGTCATTGCAGCTTTTTCGAAAGCGTTTGCATCAACAGTAATATCTTTGGTTTGAGAATGGTATTCTAAATCCAATAAAGAAGCTGCAAGATATTCGGTTGTGGTAAAACCTTGGTCAAAAGTACCTGCTTTCTTCAATTTATTCACTAGCGTTTCCGGAATCACTTCACCTGTTTTATAATGCTTCGCATACATTTTTAAAACTTCTGGTTCAGCCGCCCAATTCTCCATAATTTGAGAAGGAAGTTCTACGAAATCTCTTGGAACACTAGTTCCTGCTAAACTTTTATACGTCACATTCGATAATAATCCGTGTAGAGAATGTCCAAATTCATGGAAAAAAGTTGTCACTTCATCAAAAGTCAAAAGTGCAGGAGCGGTTGCTGATGGTTTCGTAAAATTACAAACGATAGAAACTACCGGAGCAACACGTTTGCCATCTACCGTTTTCTGACTTCTGTATGAGGTCATCCAAGCACCGCCACGTTTCGATTCACGCGGATGAAAATCCATGTATAAAACCCCAATATGAGATCCATCTTTTTCTAAAATCTCCCAAACGGTTGCATCTTCGTGGTATTTTGGAACATTAGTCAACGCTTTAAATTGTATTCCGTATAATTTTTCGGTTACTTGAAAAACACCTTTTCTAACATTATGTAAACTGAAATATGGTTTCAATTCTTCTTCGTCAAGATCAAAACGTTCTTTTCTGATTTTCTCCGTGTAATACCTCCAGTCATACGGTTGTACCGCGCCTTTAATTCCTTCTTTAGCCATCATTTTCTGAATATCAGCGGCTTCTGTTTTGGCTATTTCCAAAGCTGGTTTCCACAAATCATTCAACAGCTTATTTACATTTTCAGGTGTTTTAGCCATCGATTCTTCCAAAACATAATTAGAGTGCGATTTAAAACCTAACAATCGAGCTTTTTGCCCACGAAGATTGGCTAAATCTACTGCATTCTTCTTGTTATCAAAAGCATCATCATGGTTGCCTCTGGTTTGGTACGCATTCCAAATTTGCTTACGCAATTCTCTATTGGAACTGTATTGCAAAAACGGCATCACACTAGAATTGGAAAGGGTAAAAACCCATTTTCCTTCTTTACCTTTTGCTTTAGCATCAACAGCTGCAGCATCGATTAATCCCTGTGGCAATCCGGCCAAATCTTTTTTGGAATCAATAACTAACTCGTATGAATTAGTCTCCGCCAAAATATTCTGACCGTATTTTAAACTGGTTAGCGAAAGATCTCCGTTTATTTTGCGTAATATTTCTTTGTCAGCATTTGATAAATTCGCTCCACTTCGAACGAAATCTTTGTAGGCATTATCTAAAATTTTAGTTTGTTCTAAATTCAAGCCCAATGTTTCTTTTTTGTCCCAAAGCGATTTTACTTTGGCGAATAATTTCTCGTTCAAGTAAATATTATCTCGGTGTGCAGAAAGATTCGGCGCCATTTCTTTAGCAATATTCTGAATCTCTTTGTTAGTGTTCGCCGAATTCAAATTAGAAAAAACCGTATTCACATTCGACAATAATTCTCCTGCATTTTCCATGGCAAGAATCGTATTTTCAAAAGTGGCAGGCTGCGTATTATCTGCAATAGCATCAATCTCCGCTTGATGTTTACTGATTCCCTCTAAAATAGCGGGTTTAAAATGTTCATTTTTAATTTTGTCGAAAGGCGGCACATTAAAGGGCGTGTCGTAAGCTTGAAAAAATGGATTCATAATAGTGTTTTCTTTTTTCTCTTGAGCTTCAATTGTTAGCATATTCCCGATGGCTAACAAAATAAAAAAGGATTTTTTTCTCATTTAGATGTAAATTATTAGAATAGTAAATTTAACAGAAATGATTATAAAACAAGAATCCCAGTGGTGCGTTAACTAAATTTTATGACATAAAATAAATGGCATTCCTAAACGAATGACTAATCTTACAATAGATATTAAAAAAAATCAATAAATTAGCTTAATCAAACACCAAATTTATATTATGAAAAAAATAACCACTCTTCTTTTTACTTTAATCACCTCTTTATTTTTGGTTAACTGCAAATCGGAAGATAAAAAGCAAGATTTCAGCAGTATCACCAAAAACTATTTTGATGATAAAAATGCGATGAGTCCTTTGGACGCCACTCAAAGTGGTCAAAATGAATACAATGACCAATTACAGTTTGAAATGACTGACAGCTACCGAAAGTCTCAAGAAGCTTTTTTTGACAAATACCAAACAGCCTTAAATACGGTTGATAAAGAAGCCTTATCTGAAGAAGAAAAAAACAGTTATGAAATCATTAAATGGGAAGTTGAGATTGGTAAAGACTTGTTGAAACAACCTACGAACCTAATTCCTGTTCATCAATTTTGGGGAACACATCTTACTATGGGGCAGTTTGCAGGAGGAACCAGCGCACAGCCTTTTAAAACAGAAAAAGACTATACTAATTTCCTCAAAAGAATGGATAAATACGCTGTATGGATTGATTCGGCAATGGTGTACATGAAAAAAGGAATGACAAAAGGAGTCGTATTACCAAAAGCATTAACCGTAAAGTTAATTCCACAATTTGCAGAAATGGCTACTCCAAATATTGAAGACAATTTATTTTACTCATCGATAAAATTAATGCCAGAGTCGTTTCCTGAAAGCATCAAAAAAGATTTAACGGCAAAATACACCGCTACCATTGCTAACAAATTAATTCCACAGTACAAGAAAATGGCCGATTTTTTGACCAAGGAATATCTTCCTGCCTCAAGAACTACTAGCGGTATTGGCAGTTTGCCTTTTGGAAAAGAAGTATATGCTACCTATGTAAAACAATGGACGACTACTGACATGACACCTGAGCAAATTCACGAATTAGGATTGAAAGAAGTAGCGCGATTAACTGCCGAAATGGAAAAGGTAAAAACTCAAGTTGGCTTTAAAGGCACATTATTAGAATTCTTTGAAGAAGTTCGAAATAAAAAAGAATTGAAACCATTTACAAAACCCGAGGAAGTGATTGCCAATTTTCAAAACATTTATACGCGCATCAAACCGAATGTAGATAAATTATTCGCACTGCAACCCAAAACGAAATTTGAAATTAGAAGAACAGAAGCTTTTAGAGAACAAACCGCAAGTGCTGAATACAATCAAGGAACTGCAGATGGATCTCGTCCGGGAATTTTTTATGTACCAATTCCAGATGTAGCAAATTATAATATGTATGGTGATGAAGATTTGTTTTTGCATGAAGCGATTCCGGGACATCACTTTCAAATCTCTTTGCAACAAGAAAATGAGAGTTTGCCTGACTTCAGAAAATTCAATTGGTTTGGTGCCTATGGCGAAGGCTGGGCTTTGTACACCGAAAGTCTAGGAAAAGAACTTGGATTGTATCAAGATCCGTATCAGTATTTTGGAATGTTAGGCAATGAAATGCACCGCGCTGTCCGATTAGTAGTTGACACTGGATTGCACTCCAAAGGCTGGACTAGAGAGCAAGCCATTAAATATTCGTTAGCCAACGAAGCCGAAAGTGAAGCCAGTATTATTCCTGAAATAGAGCGTTATATGGCCATTCCAGGACAAGCATTGTCTTATAAAATTGGACAATTAAAGATTATAGAACTTCGTAAAAAAGCGGAAACTAAAATGGGTACAAAATTTGATATTAAAAAATTCCATGAAAAAGTATTAGAATCTGGAGTAATGCCATTGGCACTATTAGAGATGAAAATAAATACGTGGATAAATAAATCTAACTAATAAAAATTAAAAACTATGAAAAAATTATTGCTAAACACATTATTATTGTCTTTTATGGCATTTACAGCTAATGCACAACGACTAATGGACACGATGGATCCTACTTCCTCTGGAGCTTTATTCAGAAACGACGTTTTGAATAAAAAAGACATGACAAAAATAGAAGGATCAGAATACTTAGTTGATGAATTTAGATTAGCTGAGGTAGCTGGCATTCCTCAACAGATTATGGTACGTTATAATGCGATGACGGACATGATAGAAGTACAAAATGAAAAAAAGGAAATTTTCTCACTAATGAAAAAAGAACCTTTTAATACCATCACTATCATTCCATTTACGGATAAAATTAAACTTACAAATTATAAAACTAAAGATGGGGATGTAAATGGTTATCTCGTACTATTATACAGTAATAATGAAGTTGCCTTGTATAGAAGAGATAAAATTAATTTGCAAAAAGGAAAAGAAGCTATTAATTCCTATTCACCTGCTACTTCCGCTCGATATGTAAAAGCAAATGACGAGTATTATTTGAGTTTAAAAAACGAAACGGCTGTTATGATGCCAAAAAACAAGAAAGAACTTCAAGATCTCTTTCCGGAGAAAAAAGAAGAGATTGCAGTTTACTTAAAAAAGAATAACCTTTCTTTAAAAGATGAAAAGAGTGTTATTGAAATTTCAAAATTCTTATCGAATTTATAGAATAAACAAAAAAAGCTTCTCAAATTGAGAAGCTTTTTTTTGTGCGGATAATAGGACTCGAACCTACACGCCAAGACATTCTATTCAGCCAAAACACTAAACATCTGAAAACTGTACAATAACAACCTTAAAATTCAATAATTTCAACACTTAAGAAGGTTTCATCAGCTTAATTAAGAGTAGAAAATAATAGAATAAAATAGAACGAAATCTTAAAATGGTTGGGCAATGGTTGGGCAACTTTGTGAAATGTATTTAAAAATTAATTACTTTTGAATTGTTCAAAGTTCAAAAATTCAAAAAATGGCAACAATACAATTTAGATTAAGAAGCAAGGCAAATAAAAATGTTTCTATAAAAATACGTCTATCAATAGACCGAAACAATGTATTTGAAGTAAGTACAGGTTTTTCAATCCATCCAAAAGATTGGAGCGCAACAACAGGACTGCCCAAACAAACCAACCCTGAAAATAAAATATTATCTAGCGACCTAAAGAAACTAGATTCATTTGTATCTAAAAATCTAAATATCGATTTGGGAAAAGGAATTTTGATTGACTCCAATTGGTTAGAGTTAAAAATCAATGATTGCTTTAGTAGAGTTGTAAAAACCGATATTGGAATAATTACAAATCATATTCAATACATAATCGATAATGCAAACACTCGTAAAGTAAAAAACAAAATTGGTTTGAGTCCCAGCACAATCAAAAACTACAATCTTTTCAAAAACATCATTTTAGAATACCAAAAAAAGATTAAAAAACAAATTCAATTTATTGAGGTTACAAAACCTTTTGTTGACAAGTTTACCAATTGGCTAATTAATGAAAAAAAATATTCTACTAATTACGCTGGTAAACAATTGGAAATCCTTAAAACTGTTTGTATTGATGCAGAAAAAAATGACATACAGATAACTCCCTACTCAAAAATAATTCAACATTTTAGAGAAAGTGAAAAAGACCGTTATATTCAAACCTTATCTTTTGCTGAATTGGAACAAATCAAAAATCTAGATTTATCAAACATTGAATACCTCAACCAATTCAAAAAAGAAAATCCCGAACTAACTAAAAACCTTTCTATTACCCCCGAAAGTTTGAACAATATTCGAAATTGGATCTTATTAGGTTGTGAGATTGGGCAACGTGGTGGGGATTTACTAGAAATTACAGCCGACAACATTCGTTATAATGGTAAAAACTACTATATCGATCTCATACAACAAAAAACAAATAAGAGTGTTACAATTGGTATTATTGCACCTCATGTTGTTCAAATAATAGAAAACCACTTCCCTAAAAAAATCCCACACCAAAAACTAAACGAATATGCAAAGGTGATTTGTAAACTATCTGGAATAGTTGAAATAGTAAAAGGAACAAAACTAAATACAGAAACAAACCGAAAGGAATTAGGGGACTATCCTAAATACGAGTTAATTGCCTCCCATTGTTTTAGACGTTCATTTGCTAGCAATTACTATAAAAAGATCCCTACTGCAGTGTTAATTGGTATAACGGGCCACAGTAAGGAAAGTTTGTTTTTAACGTACATCAACCAGCGAGAGGATAAAGACACAAATGCTGATTTATTTATGAAATTTTATGAAGAAATCAACAAAGATAAACCAGCTAAAATGGTATTATTACCTAACGGTACAAATGAATAAAAAAGAAATATAAGATTTTGAGGCTCGTAAAACGGCCAAAAAATCACAAGTAAAGTTCAAAAGACTAAGCAAAAAAATAAGAACAAGACAGTTATACTTAAATAAACTCAAGTTCAAAAGTTCAAATTAATTCAAGCAATACAGGCAAATAAAAATGAGAATTTCAAATAGTTATACTCTAAATGAATACCAAGAAAATTACCCGATTTTGTTAGAAAAATTTCTATTAAAATATGAAGACCATGACGAATTTATATTTGCAAGTGAAGAAATAAAAAAATTTTATTCCGGCATTATAGATATTTCAGCAATCGAGGTTAGTAATGAATTCTCAGTAAATTTTTTTCATAAAAATGTACAAGGTGAATTAGACAAAAATGGAGATCTGGATTTTTTAGAGTTTGCAAAAAAACATAATCTGAGTTCATTTAAAATAATAGATTTTTTAGAATCAAAACTAACCTATCTCGAAACCAAAACACATCATACAGAACCTGCCACCGAAAACAAACACCCTAATATGTTTATTAATGGCAGTTTCAAATTGTTTGAATACATTTTAAACAATCACATCACAGAAAATAGGGGGCGTATAAACGACATTAGTTTTTATTATTGGAAAATGTACAATGATAATTATATTATCCAAAAACCCTTTCCATTTGTAGAATGGTTTACTAAGGTATACAATGTTGAAAGTTTTCAAATAAAAACATTAAATATAACTCAAAACCCTAACAGATTAAAACATTATTCAAATTCGTTAGACTGGTTTAAACTTCAGAATAAATAACAGACTGCAAAAAGTACAATTTCAGACTTTAAACAGTACAACCGTATTGAAACCTTTGCCACATCAATAATTTTAAAGCATTAGATATGGCACAAGTTCAATTTATCCAAACAACTCCTCAGGAACTACAACAACAAATTAACGAGGGCATAAAAATCCAGTTACAGGAATTTTTAAAACATTTCGCACCAATCCAACCAAAGGAATATTTAACCCGATCAGACGTGGCGAAAATGTTCAGTGTTGACATAAGTACCGTTTCCAATTGGCAAAAATCAGGAAAACTAAAACCTCTCGGAATCTCTGGGCGAGTTTACTTTTTACGATCCGAAGTAGAGGCAAGTCTTAAACCCCTAAACGTTTAAGAATCTGATTCCAATACAAATACTTCAAAACATACTTAGCTCCTATAACACAAACTAAAAGATACAAAAAACGAGAGTTGTTCAGGCTCTCGTTTATACTTTGTTCAAAAGTTCGTTTCAACAGGCAATGCAGAAACATATCAAATGTAGTGAAAAATGATTGATTTACTAAAATTAGAAACTACTAATACAACTCAAATTGATTATCTATTTAATCATGAATTATTGGACTGGCATAGTGATATCGACAAAATAAATATATTTGATAAAGAGGTTATAAACACAAAGAAAATAAAACAATACAAAGGAATTTATTTTTGTTTTTACTCTAATAAATTAGATATACTTTTTAAACCTCATTACTATTCCAACGACAATGTACACAATGCAAACGACTTTAAAATTATTGATTGTATTGCAGTTATATGCGAGGTTAAAAACGCCTTAAATTTAGATTTAGAAGTATTCAAGGTTATCAATATCGAATACGGTCTAAATATAATTTCGCCAATTGATATAAGAAACTTAATAACATATATAATATATCACTCAAAAAATGAATTTAAAACAGATACGGGACTGTCATACAGTAAAAAAAGTTATTCAGTTACCAAATATGGAACTGCAAATCAATACAAAATAATCAAGGCGTATGCCAAAGGTTTACAATTTCCGAAGTACTCAGATATAAACACATTCAGATTTGAAGTGAAAAGTAAAAAAAGTAGGTTTATTAATAAACTGGGCGTGTATAATTTAACTGATCTATTGCATGTAAATGTATATTTTGCTTTTGTAAATAGTTTAATAGTTGAATTTGAAGACACTTTAATTTTAGATTGTGAAACCGATTTTAATACTCTTAATCGAAAGGAACAAACTAAAATATCAAAGTTTAATAATCCAATGGAATGGTACAAGATAAACAACGGATCAAACCGCAATAGTTTTAGTAAGAACAAAACCGCATACTATAAACTAATAAACAAAGTGCCTATTAATTTAAAAAATCAATTGCGACAAATCATTTATGACAAACTTGAAATACTAAAAAAGGGTGCAATATCACTACCTAAAGACAATATCAAAAAGGGTGCAGATTCACAGTTATATAATAGGGGAATATGCACCCATAACGATACTATAATTGAAATTAAAAATCAATGGGTTTGCAAGGTGACTGGTTTGAATATTTCGATGCAAAAAGAAAACAGTACTCTACTCTCTCATACAGGACTAAAATACTACTACAATACAGACAAAAGGATCTTTGAACAAATCAAAAGGCGGTATTTAACAAAAATCTGGTTTGAATCAAATTTTGAAACCCAAATAAAAGAGATTGCGCACAATATCAGGAATGAAAATAGTAATAGAACAATAAAACAAAAAAGGATCTACCAACCACAACAAATAAACATATTAAATCAATTAGGAATATAAACAACAAACAGATGAAATTGATAAACTCAGATACACAATACGATTACTACATTGATTACATTCAAGGAATAGAAGTAAATATTAAAAAAGACAAAACAACAAATCAAATCTATTACAGCTCTGATAGTGTAGCAAAAATACTAGGATTCAATAATGCTGATGACATGATACAAAGTAATAGCGATATTACTAACGCCTTTCTAGATGGAATGAATAAAGGTTTAGTAATATAAAACTTTTAATTATGAAGATTGAGTAAATGAGTAATAGTGCACGAAAGCTTTGCATATCGTATTCGTCTTTGGTACGAAAAAAAATAACTGCACTAGTATTCAAAAGATTATTTGTCAATTTCTTGTATTATAAAATAATATAATATAAATTATATATATAATAACAAGAACTAAACCAACAACACATGCATAAGTCTTAGTTTGATGAATAGGAAGATTGTCTCTCACTTTCCGAAACATACACACGAACGTTCAAGGAGGGAAAAACTGGGTTCTGGTCAATTTGTCCTTTCATGAGTTTAATTTACTGCACTCCAGTTGTCAAGTTGTAAATATCACGAGCAGAATAGGCACATGGACCACAATATCGGGAACATGTCGGGAAATATCATGTATGCACCGCACACAATTCATACCTTATCAGCAAGTTACACACGCACAATGTGTTCTTGATAGGACTGCACTCCCATAGTAGTACGTGAGTGAGACGTTCGCAATCAGTGAGTAAAAAGGCAAAAACTCTGGACCATCATCGCTAATTTACACCCCCCTGCCTTTTGCAATCGTGTTTTCCTTTGGGCCGGTTGGCGCGAAAAAACTGTATACCACCTCCACCACGCAGCTATCTACAATTTTTTATATGTACCACCTTTGATCAACATGTGTAGCAAGTGCGTGTTCTAAAGCTTTGTTTTGGAATAGACTCATTATTTGAGCTACATGTTCGACATTTGAAAACTTATTTAATTCTAAATATCACTAAAAGTGGGTATTGCAAAAGTTGATTGATAAGATTTACTTTGTTTTGTGGTTGTAATCTTGCATGTCACATTTGATAATTAGGCATCAAAAGTACTCAGTAAATTAAAAATTCATTTCGGATTAATAAGATACTCAGTATATATGTGATAATGGATAAATTATGACTCTAGTAAGAACTATCTACCCTAAATTGGGGTGATAGGTCTGATTTTATAAGACCCATACAGAAGTTAGCCGTCATGCCTAAAAACCGTATAAAAAAAACATATGAAAAAAGAATTTACATTTGAATTATTGATAATCGATCCAAGTGGAAGCAGTGAAATTCAGTCACCAAAGAGTTTATTATACGGACTTTTGTCAACTGAAAAATTATGGGAAAATCCAGAAGAAGTTGAAGATAACGGGAAAAAATTTATTAAAGACAAAAATTTGACTTTAAAAATAAAACCTGTCGATACAAGTTCTGTTCTTTATAACTTGTACGAAGCAGCATTTATATTAAAAATAGTATCAAGTGATTTTGAAAAATTAGAGAAATTTAGATATTTACTTGTTGTACATTTAAAAAGTAGACTACGATTTGAACACATAAGAATTCTAACCGATGATATTTCTACAGAAATTTCAAATAAAATATATCCATTAATAAACGAGTTAGAAAATATATTAAGAAGATATTTAGCTAAATTTTTTACCCAAAAAGTAGGACTTGATTGGTGGAAACAAGCTGTTCCTGATAAGGTAATTGAAAAGACCAAAATGCGACAAGATAATGAAAATGTTTTTTCTAAAATTGTTGAAACTGATATGACCTTAATTGATTTTAATGATTTGGGTGAAATAATTTATAAACATAAGTTAGGATTCAATAAACCTGAAAATTTAACAGATAAAATTCTATCAATTAGCTCAACAGAAGAACTTCAAAAACTGCAACAAGATTTAGACGGAAATTACAACCGATTTTTTAAACAACATTTCCAAACTTTTAGTTTTGACAGTAAATGGAAACAACTTTTTCAATTAAGAAATAAAGTAGCACATAATAATTTGTTTATTAAACCCGATTTAGATACTGCAATCAAACTTCATGCAGAAATAAAAGATATAATTCTAAAAGCAGAAGACAAAATAGACGATTTTAGATTCTCTGTTGAAGAGCAAGAAGCAATGATCAAAACTTCGAGTGAAAATATTACATCCTTGCAACCAAGAACGGAAGAATTAGCAACCAACATAAAAATAGTTGGTAAAATTGACTTAACTGAAAAACTTGACAATGATTATGAAATAATATCCGAAGAAACTTTATTAAAAGAACTTATTAGAGCAGAAGAATCTTTAAAATATAAAAATCTGACTTTTATCGGACTTAAATCTTTTGTTACAAATGTTCTTGCAAGTAAAGGTTATTCATTTGGTCCAACATACGCACAGATTAATGTACTAAAAGATAAAGGCAAAATAGAAATATATGATGTTGAAAATGATAATGAAAATTCAACTTGGCCAGTAAAAGCAATTCGATTAGTAAAATAAGCACGAACGGCTAACAGCAGTTTGCAAAAATGGCGGGTTTTGGGCTCAATTTAAAGTTGGTTTTGTACTTGCAAAGTCCAGTGTTTAAACGAAAGTTTAGGCTTCCTTAATCCGCCACTTCTGCAAGCTGCGAGACGCTGTAGGTAATTTCAAAAGAATAGTAATAAATAAAAATGGCGGGCAAAAACTAACTAAAAATTCCATTTCGACGCCTTTAAACTTCGAGTGAAGTAATCGGAAAAATTATAAACTATGAAAAAAAAATTTATTTTAGCAATCGTTACAATTTTGAGTATTGTAAGTTACTCTTGTTCAAAAGATGATAACGATAACACACAAAATGCTGATTTGATTATTGGAAAATGGAATGGTGTTTCGAGTACATTTAATGGGACCAACTCTGGTGTTCCTGATAATACTCCTATTACATTTACTTCAGACAATAAAGTTTCCTTTACTTATTTAGGCCAAGGAAATAATGGTCAGGATTTTAACGAAAATGGAACTTGGCAGAAAACAGGAAATACATTAAAAATAACTTGGGATTCTGCAGACCCAGGATTAGAGGTTGCAACGTTTACTATAACGGAATTAACTTCTAGTTCACTTAAATGGCAATCAACTGTTGATGGAAAAATCTTAACTGAAAACTTTATTAGATAAGAGAAACTAGCTACAACAGCAATAACAAGAAATGGCAAATTAAGTGGCTACATCACATATACGTTTCGCAAGAAATTTAGTGCTAGCCGAAAAATATCGGTTACGAACATTGTCACTTCTTTTAGCTGCGGGAACTTTGACTGCTTGTTATTACTGATTGAAAAAAGTGTAATTATATTTGTTTAATTTAGAGGACAGTAATATGACTAAAGATGTTTTGACTTTTATTTTCTTTTTATTTCCTTTATTTTTCATAACCTCATTATTTGTTTTTTTCTTAAGTTATCTTGTAAAATCTTGTGATGTTTTTATCACTTATCGAATAAGAAGTTTTATTAAAAGAGAAGAAATTCATGGTGTCTATTATACAGAAACACTTTCAGACAAAAAAAGATTTTATTTCCTTCCCTTAATTGTATTTAGTTGTTTAGTCGTTTATCATTATATTGTTTTTAGAAAAATATTAAAAATAGATTATATTTTTCTTGATGATTTTAAATATAATTTTTGCGTTGTTTTTTGTGTTATTGTGTTTATTATAGCAAGTGTTAAGACTTCATTATTTGAAGGTATAAATACAGATAAAATGATTGCTGTGTTTATTGCTTCTTATTTTATGATATTTGGATATTATACAATTTCCGAACACATAGAATACGATAGAAAAAGATATAGGAAAACAGAAAACTCAATATCGGAGGAGAAATTAAAAGCATCCAAAATTGAAAGTGCTGATTTGCAAATAAAGATTTATGAAATAGAAGAAAAAACTAAAAATTTAGAGGTCGCATTAGACGATTTGTATAGTGAAATAAGTGATGTAAGCATTGAAAATTACGATAGTAGTATGCAAAACGTTCATTCAAAATTGAGCGATGTGGAGGGTAAATTGAATGAATTAAAAAGCGATTTTTGAAATGAAAAAACAATAGCATTGCTTGTATTAATTTTCTACTTTCTGTAGATACCTTCATAATTCAGTACTGAAAGTATTAATCATTAAAAAAGGTGTCGATAAAATTCAAGAACTTACTCAAAATAGTATCTCCAACTTTTGCTCTTTGTAAAATAGAGGGTTGATTTTCCAGTACTTCCACTACTTCTTGTTTGCTAGGGATTCGTTGGGTAAATAAAAAATCTTCGGTTAGTTTTTTAAGTTTGTCCGCATTCAATTTTTCATCGGCTACAAACTTGTTAAAAGCTTTCTCCTGCTCTTCAATCATAAAAGCAGTATAACCCTCTTCAATAGACATATCATCTAGTGCCGGCAAGTTTTCTTCAATGAAACGTTCTATCAATTCTCGTTTGCTACGTAGTTTAACATCACCCGCAACAAGATCTAATATTTCCTTTTGTCTGCGTTCTTTTTCCGCTGGGTTTGTTGCTTTTAACTTGGCTAACAATCCTAAAATATAGGTTACTGTAATATCATCGCGATGAATCAACTCCAGTTCAAAATCGACTTCGTTAAGTATGGAGGTTTTTTCTTTTTTACCTTTATCTGATAACTCTAAGTATTTGGATTTATAATTTTCAAATTCTTGTTCGCCTAAAGCAATATCATCAAATTTGAAATCTACAAATGAAGCAATTATGTTTTTTAACCTAATGATTTCACGAAATGCTTTTACAAATTCCAGTTCTTCATCTTCGGTATATAAATCATCAACCGATTCGAAAGTTGGAGTAATTGCTATTAAACTAGCATAGGCTTCATTAATTTCTTGAACGTAACTTTCGTATGGTTTTAAAATGATTATTTCTTTGGCCTTTTTATCTGAAAATAAAGCAATAGCATCATCAGTGGCTTTCTTCAGATTTCTAAAAACAACAATATTTCCCTGTGATTTTTTATCACCCAAAATTCTGTTGGTTCTGGAATAGGCTTGAATTAAACCATGGTACTTTAAATTTTTATCTACAAACAAAGTATTCAATGATTTACTATCAAATCCTGTGAGGAACATATTAACCACAAACAAAATATCTACTTGTTTGGTACGTACTCGTTGTGCTATGTCCTTGTAATAATTATAAAAGGACTGACTGTCTTTTGTAGTCCAACTGGTTTTAAATGTTTTATTATATTCTTCAATATAACTTTCGAGTTTATCTCTTTTATGATAGGCATTATATACCTCTTCCCTTTCTGCTACTTCATTAAAATCTTTACTATCATAATCGTCTGTGTCACTAATCATTTCGTCATTGGCACCGAAACTGAAAATTGTAGCCATATTTAAATCATGCTTGCCTTCCTGTTTTAGTTTGAGGAACAAATCATAATACTTAATCAACATATCTACGCTACTCACGCAAAACATAGCCGTAAAGGTTTTGTTCTGTGTTTTAATTGGATGCTGCTGAATAATATAATTAGTAATTTTTTCGATACGATCTTTGCTTTCTAACAATTCTTGGGTGTCTATCGCCTCGACTTCAATGTCAATTTCGTTTTGAGAATTCGCACGCTCTTTATACTTCCCTACATACTCAACAGAGAAACGCAATACATTTTCATCTTTTATCGCATCGGTAATGACATAACTATGCAATTGCTCACCAAATAAGCTTGCAGTTGTTTGGTTTTGCTTGTTTTTAGACGAGGCATTTTCAGCAAAAATAGGTGTACCGGTAAACCCAAACATTTGATAGTTTTCAAAATATTGGGTAATCTTTTTATGCGTGTCTCCAAATTGAGAGCGGTGGCATTCATCAAAAATAAAAACTATCTTTTTATTTTTGAGATCATCCATTGTTTTAAGATGGTGTTCTCTCGTAATAGCATTGTATAATTTTTGAATCGTCGTAACAATCAACTTACTATTGCCGTCTTTAAACTGACGTACTAAATTGGCCGTGTTATTGGTTGGATCAATACAATCGGGTTTAAAGGCATTGAATTCTTTGGCGGTTTGGTAATCTAAATCTTGTCTGTCTACACAAAAAACTACCTTATCTACCTTTGGTAATTGGGATAATATTTGACTGGCTTTGAACGACGTTAAGGTTTTACCCGATCCTGTAGTGTGCCATATATAACCGTTGTGATTGCTATTTTTTACCTTATCAATAATGCGTTCTACGGCATTAAATTGATACGGACGTAATACCATCAACATTTTATCAGAATCGTGCAATACAGTGTATTTCGTGATCATTTTAGACAAATGACATTTCTCTAAAAAGGTATTAGCGAAATCCTCTAGTTTAGAAATACGTTTGTTATTTTCGTCGGTCCAAAAGAAGGTTTGTTTGTAATCCGGTTTTTTGTTTCCAAAATTGCTGAAGTATTTAGTGTTTACTCCGTTACTGATTACAAATAACTGCACATAATTAAACAGACCTGTATTGGCTGAAAAAGAATGTTTTTGGTAGCGGTTGATTTGGTTGTAGGCTTCTTTCAGTTCTAAACCTGTTTTCTTTAATTCTATTTGCACCAAGGGCAAACCATTAATTAAAATCGTTACATCATAACGGTTTTTATAGGTTCCTTCAACCGTGATTTGATTAGTTACTTGGTACTCATTCTGACACCAAAAATCCATATTTAAGAACTCCACATAAACCAGTTCGTTATTATCATTTTTGAAAGCAAACTTATCGCGAAGCAATAAAGCTTTTTCAAAAACATTATTAGACTTGGTTAAATGATTCAGTATCTGCTTAAAATCATTATCCGAAAATACTTTTTTATTGTGTTTTTCTAATTGCTTTTTGAGATTGACTAGTAAATCATTTTCATCTTTAATAGTTACTTTATCGTACCCATTAGCTGCTAACTGATTGACTATGTTTTGTTCTAAAATTAATTCGGATTGTGATGTCATTTATAAAAAATGTTAATAACTTAGTTAATATGTTTAAAACTATGGCTTTATTTTTATATATTTGCACTGTTCATTCTACCACACTAGGAGAATTGAATTACGAAATCCGATACGCCCCGATGTGTACCGGATTTTGCGGTTTAATACACTTTATCAAGCCTATTTTTATACTTATTCTTTATCATATTTAAACCTCCATATTTCTTTTCTAAATAATAAGCGGTAATAAAATAATAATCTTGCCCACTTCTCTGTGGTTCTAAAATGATAATATAATTCTCCTGAACATTATGGATATAAGTACGAATTACATCTTTATTTTTCACTCTATTATTAGCACTAAAAACTTGTATTTCATCTGGAATTTTATTCTCTACGTGAGGTAATATCCAATGCAATCTTTTTGATCGTTCAAAATCAAAGCAATCTCTAGTTTTGATTATTTTACCTTTGTTATCCGTTTCATTTTCTGTTTTATAGGTAAGATGTTTAAATAAAGATTCTACATCAATTACATCTTCTTTTTTTAAAGGTCTTATAATTTTTGCGTTAAAATTAAAATTATCATTATCAGCAATATCTCGATCAAAAATAGCTTTTAAGGAAACTCTTCTGTCGTATTCATTGAGATGATTTAATTCAAGTAATGCTTTGTACCTTTTTATATAATTAGTTGCCATTTTTCAAATCGATAAAAAATAAATTGAATTTTGTTTCAGCTTCTTTTGTTTGCATTGTTAATGGTTTGCAGCGCAATTTTTCAATTTTTTCAATAATATTATTTTTGGCAGTTACTTTATTTAAACCTCTTAATTTATAATTGATAGCTCCCATTAGAACATCAGAAAGTTGCATTAATTCACTTTCATAGGAACGGATAATTTGTAAATTTCTAATATTATTATAATCTCTTTCTAGGTATTTTTTCAAGCTTCTTGCCTTGACGTAAGAATTTGTATCTTTTATATCTAAATAAATATTGTAGTGAAAATCTGGATATATTTTTTTGTTGAGCAATTGATAGTACATCTTATCATAAAACGTATTATGATCTTGATTGTATTTTTTGTGATTTAATTGCGATTTATCAATAACAATTGCTCTAAAATTTAATTCGTCATTACTAAAAAAATAATCAATTAATTTATTATAAAATGGGTATTGTGACTTTGATATGGAACTCCATTTCATTTCGCCACGATAAAAATGCTCCATTTTCATTTCACGAATATTTTTATTGTGCATTTGCAACAAATGGTAAGGCGTACTTATATATGCTAATATCATATAGGGCTGCCCATCATTTTCTATATGTGTACTTTCGTCACAATAAATATTATATGTTTTTTTTACTTCCATATTTTTAAATAAATGGTTGTTTCATCAATTTTTTTCACTTAACTACATTATTGATTATCATTAATTTGAACCACAACAAAGGCTTTTACTAACAATTAGTTGATGCTTGTAGCATTAATTAAGATTAGGATATCATTTATTCATCCGCATATTTAACCATAGCCTGAGCAAAATGTTTAAAAACTGACAATTTTCCAGAATCTACAGCCAATGAAATTCCTCCTAATGGAAGATATCCTTCTTTAATCTTGTTTAAAACCTCAAATACAAGAAGCTCTTTTGATTCCATTTCTAAAATAATGTAATCGATAATTTTTTTATTTTCCATGGTGGTTTTATTTACACAAACATTTGCTGTAACAACCCTTTTTTATATTCTTGGGTGTCTTGTATTTGATTGGATACTAACTCTATTTTTTCATCAATTGCCGAAAGGAAATTAGCGATTTTGGTTTGTTCTTCAATTGATGGTAATAAAATATCTAAATTTCTTATTATACCTAATGATAGAAACTTTTGTGTTCCACCAACATTCTCTTTTTTGAATTGGTTTAGAATTAAACTCGAATTTAAAAAGTGTATTAAAAAACTGTTCTTTAAAACTTGCTTTTCTTTTATTAATGCAACATTTTTAATAGCAAATTCATCAGATTTTAATAATACAGGATTTCCAATTGTACCAATCATTCCAAAAATAATATCACCAATATCTACTTTAGACCTTTTGTTAATTTTATCAAAGTCTATTTGACTAATAAATTCTACATTATTGAAATCAAGTTTTCCATTTGAATTTAGATTTTTTGAAGTAATTAGGGGATATCCATTGTCTACATATTTTGGGCTATCGTGAGTACCATCTCTGACATCACTAACATTACCTAAAACAACATTCTCCCACTCCCCAAAATCCTCTCCATTATCATCTTTAAACCTGATTTCTTGATTGAAGATTTTTTGCATGATGCCTTTTTTGTATTCTTCTAAAAGGGCGCGTTTTTCTTTTAAAAGGTTTAGTTTTTCATCTACTGATGAAAGGAAATTGGCGATGCGGGTTTGTTCATTATTTTCGGGAAAAACGACAAATATATTTGCTAAATCTGTTGAATTTATTGACGGATAATTTGAACCAGTACATTTCTCAATTACTTTATCAACAAATTTTTGATTGTGTAAATATTGAAAAAGAAATTTGGAACTTGCATTTGCTCTTAATTGAGCATATCCTGTTGATGCTACATAATCTCCATCTTTATCAAAATATAAGTTGTTTTTTTGATATGGCCTAACCATTTGAAATAAAACATCTTCTTTTGCTAAAAGTCGTTGAGCTCTGCTAGGCGCATCATCAAGTAATATTTCATTTTCTTTAGATAACAAGCCATCATTAACACTCTCTAAATCTATGTAAATAAATTTTGTAGGTAGTTTTTTATTTGATGGATTGACTTGACAAGTTTCCTTAAATAATTTTCTATACCAATTTCCATCAAACTCAGGAAACCTTAATTTTGGTTGTAACGTTTCCATACTAAAAAGGAGTTTTAATATTTAACTCTGCACAAAATGATGCAATTGTATTTTCAACTGCTGCCATTTTATTGTCGACTGCTTGTAATTTATCAGCAATGGCGTTAATATCTATACTTTCTGCTTCCTCAAACGTATTTACGTAGCGAGGAATATTTAAATTATAATCGTTGGCTTTTACTTCTTCGAGCGTTGCCACGTTAGAGT
This sequence comes from Flavobacterium sp. KS-LB2, assembly GCF_036895565.1. Taxonomy (NCBI): domain Bacteria; kingdom Pseudomonadati; phylum Bacteroidota; class Flavobacteriia; order Flavobacteriales; family Flavobacteriaceae; genus Flavobacterium; species Flavobacterium sp. KS-LB2. Next base: position 3,118,513 of record NZ_CP145904.1, read on the forward strand.
ATTTGTCTATTATAGTCCTATTTTGGTAGGTTTCAATAATTTTATCAATATCGAATTCACGTAATACATTTTGATTTTTTACTTTTTCAAAATCGTTACTGGCATCAATAAACAATATGTTTTCGGGCGTTTCTTTGCATTTCTTTAAAACCAAAATACAGGTTGGAATACTCGTGCCATAAAACAAGTTAGACGGCAAACCAATAATGGCATCAATGTAGTTGCAATCTTCAATTAAATATTTCCTGATATGTCCTTCGGCAGCACCTCGGAACAATACGCCATGCGGCGCAATACACGCCATAATACCACTATCGTCTAACTGATGCACCATGTGTTGGATAAAAGCAAAATCAGCTTTGGTTCCTGGTGCCAGTCTGCCGTATTGCGAGAATCGCTCGTCATTGGTAAAAATAGGATTTGCAGACCACTTTGCCGAGAAAGGAGGATTAGCTACAATGGCATCAAACTTAAAATCTAAGTGTTGTGGTTTTTCGAGCGTGTCTTCGTTTTTAATATCGAACTTATGATAATTGACATCGTGTAAAATCATGTTCATTCGCGCTAAGTTGTAAGTCGTACGGTTTTGTTCTTGTCCGTAAAAATGCCCTACTTCTTCTACTTCACGCGCTACACGAAGCAACAGCGATCCGCTACCACATGTTGGGTCATAAACTGATTTTAACTTGCTTTTGCGAGTAGTCACAATTTTCGCCAAGATACTCGATACTTGTTGCGGCGTGTAAAACTCACCTGCTTTTTGTCCGGCACCTTCTGCAAATTTTGCAATCAAATACTCATACGCATCACCCAAAACATCACCTTCGGTATTATCAAGATCAAAATCAATTTCGTCAAGGGCCGTAAGTATTTTTACAATGACATCGTTACGGTCTTTAGTCGTACGACCAATTTTAGTAGAGTTTAAATCAATATCATAGAATAAGTTGTCAAAATCGTCTTGACTCTCAGAACCCATGGTACTTTTTTCGATAGAATTCAATACATTGGCTAAGTCCTCTAGAATAAAAGTGCTTTGAATTTGCTCTTCATCATCTTGATTAATAACCTTTGCATTTCCTTTTTTGGCTATGTTTGAAAACAGCTCCGAAGGTTTCAGAAAATAACCTAAGGCATCGACAGTGGCTTCTTTTAACGCTTCTAAAATTTCTTTTCCATCAGTACTGTTTTCCTCTATTTCACTAAATCGAATTCCATCCGTTTTCAGAAACTCATTTGCTTTTTTTTCTAATTTTTCCGAAAGGTATTTGTAAAAAATAAAACCTAGTATGTAATCTTGAAATTGATTGGCTGATATTTTACCTCTTAGGATATTGGCAATCGCCCATAATTGGGTTTCTAAGAGTTTCTTTTGTTCGTCTGACATTATTGATTTTTTGTTTAAAGGTCTAAATGTAGGATTTTAAATTATTTATTTCAAGTCAAACTTGATTGTTTAGTTTTTGTGGGACCAAGGATTTATCAATATTGGTACTTATTCAAAAAGAAGGTATGAATGTAATCATGTCATTTTAAGAGTCATCTTTCACTTCTTCATTTTTATTAGGTCAAAAAAGTAAAAATGGTAAAAGAATTTACATGAATGCGACTATACCGTAACCAAATCTTCATAGAAAGAAAACAAAATAAAAATGATTTTTCTATACGGTTGGGCAATGGTTGGGCAGGTTTTAAAATAAAAAACCCTAACTATCTAATAGTTAGGGTTTAAGTGCGGATAATAGGACTCGAACCTACACGCCTTGCGGCACCAGATCCTAAGTCTGGCATGTCTACCAATTTCACCATATCCGCGCAATTGTGGGTGCAAAGATACACTTAACTTCCAATTTTCAAAACAATTTTGATAAAAATTATTCATACTCTTTTTTGTACTTTTGAAATATAAACAAAATTCAAATAATGGAAAATATTAAAGCATACGTTCAAGAACACAAAGACCGCTTTATCAACGAGTTAATCGAATTATTAAAAATCCCATCCGTAAGTGCCGACACCGCATACTCTCACGATGTTTTTGAAACAGCTGATGCCGTAAAAGCCAGTTTAGAAAAAGCAGGCTGCGATTTTGTTGAAATTTGTGATACTCCAGGTTATCCAATCGTATATGGTGAAAAAATCATTGATCCTAACTTGCCTACTGTTTTAGTGTACGGACATTATGATGTACAACCGCCAGACCCAATGGAATTATGGACTTCTCCACCTTTTGAACCCGTAATCAAGAAAACAGAAATTCATCCCGAAGGCGCTATTTTTGCCCGTGGATCTTGTGATGACAAAGGCCAAATGTACATGCACGTAAAAGCATTAGAATATATGGTGCAATCCAATACTTTGCCTTGCAACGTGAAATTCATGATTGAAGGCGAAGAGGAAATTGGTTCTAAAAGTTTGAGTTGGTTTGTAGAACGCAATCAGGAAAAACTAAAAAATGATGTGATTTTAATTTCGGATACCGGAATGATTTCTAATCAGCAACCGTCAATCACAACCGGATTACGTGGGTTGAGTTATGTAGAAGTAGAAGTTACGGGACCAAACCGTGATTTGCATTCTGGATTGTACGGAGGAGCTGTTGCCAATCCTATCAATGTGTTGTCTAAAATGATTGCTTCGCTTCATGATGAAAACAACCACATTACCATTCCCGGTTTCTATGATAATGTAGCAGAATTATCCCTAGAAGAAAGAGCTGAAATGGCCAAAGCACCTTTCAATTTAGACAATTACAAAAAAGCATTGGACCTTAATGATGTTTATGGCGAAAAAGGTTATGTAACTAACGAACGTAACTCCATTCGACCAACACTAGATGTCAACGGAATTTGGGGTGGTTACACCGGAGAAGGTGCTAAAACCGTTATTGCCAGCAAAGCTTTCGCTAAAATCTCGATGCGTTTGGTTCCAAATCAAGATTGGGAGGAAATCACCGAACTTTTCACAAAACACTTCACAAGCCTTGCTCCTGCTGGCGTTACCGTAAAAGTAAAACCGCATCATGGCGGACAAGGTTACGTAACCCCAATAGACAGTATTGGCTACAAAGCCGCAAATATGGCATACACCGAAACCTTTGGCGTTCCCGCAATTCCGGTGCGTTCAGGAGGAAGTATTCCTATCGTAGCGTTATTCGAAAAAGAACTGAAAAGCAAGACTATTCTAATGGGATTTGGTCTGGACAGCGATGCCATTCACTCGCCAAACGAACATTTCGGGATCTTCAATTACCTAAAAGGAATTGAAACTATCCCGTTGTTTTATAAATATTTTGTGGAGTTATCAAAATAAATTCCTTTCATTAAATACTATATCCGCTCTAAACAGGGCGGATTTTTTTTGGGCGTTCCCCGCCGAAAATAGCGGGTCAGGCTGTCCGTTCTCAATCTTTTTATTTTTTAAAACAAAAAAATAAAAAGGATTTCCACTCCCATCCTTAACGCAAACCGCTGACTACCAAAATATTTTTCTCTAAAAACTTGTTTATTTGATTTTATATTCTACATTTGTAGAGCAATGTTTTAATCTGTAGAAATGAAAAATCAAAACCAGTATTCAATCATCATCATTCTTTTGTGCATAAGCCTCACTAGCTGCAAAATTAATCAAACCAAAAACGGATTAAAAACTGGCAAATGGATCCAAACGGAAAAATTCATGAATATCGAATCCAGCGCAACAGGAAGATACAAAAAAGGAGAAAAAATTGGAACTTGGAAAGAGTATATCAGCGATCGATTAACTACAAAAGAAAAGTATAAAAAAAATAGTTGCCACATCATCAAATATCACAATACAGGAAAAATTCAACAAATAGGCGCTTCTAATAAAGCAATTATAAATTCAAAAATAGAATGGCTGCCCACAGGAGAATGGACATTTTATGACTCCGAAGGAGTTTTACTGGGAACCAAAATTTATGAAAAAGGATTACCCATTCAAGAAATTTACACCAAATAAAAAATAACTATGCAACAACTAACGAACGCAGAAGAACAAGTAATGGAACACCTTTGGAAACTCGAGAAAGCCTTCATGAAAGACTTACTTGAAGCCTATCCAAAACCAAAACCCGCAACCACCACGATTGCTACTTTATTGAAAAGAATGATTGACAAGCAATTTGTCGCCTACAACGAATTTGGGAACTCACGGGAATATTATCCTTTGGTCAAGAAAACCGATTATTTCTCGAAACACGTCAACGGATTGATTAGTAATTTTTTCAACAATTCGGCATCACAATTCGCCTCTTTCTTTACCACCGAAACTAATTTATCGCAAACGGAACTGGAAGATCTTAAGAAAATAATAGACAGTGAAATTCTAAAAAAGAAAAAATGAGCGACTTTCTAATCAAATCGACAATTACTTTATTCGTGCTACTGGCAGTGTATTATCTCTTTTTGGAAAAAGAAAAAATTCACGTTTTCAATAGGTTTTACTTGTTGTTCAGCCTTGTTTTTTCAATGGTAATTCCATTTATAACTATTGAAGTCATTCAGGAAATAGCACAACCTACAGTCAATCCGGGAAATATACAGATACTGCAAGGAAGCGCTGTAATACTGGAGGAAACTAACTATCTGGCAATAGGATTATGGAGTTTATATGGTTTAGTAACACTCGTTTTGGCGTTCCGTTTTTTTAGTAATATCAGTAAGATTTCGTCTAAAATGAAATCAAATACACCAATTGATTATAAGAATGCTAAATTGATTTTGGTTCCCGAAAAAACGTTGCCGCATACTTTCCTGAATGCAATTTTCATTAACGAAACGGAATACAACAACCGTGAAATTGAAGCTGAATTGTACACACACGAACTCACGCATGTAACCCAAAAACACACTTTGGATATTTTATTCATTGAACTATTGAAAACCGTTTTTTGGTTCAACCCTATTTTTATTTTTTACAAAAAAGCAATACAACTCAACCACGAATTTCTTGCCGATGAGAATGTAGTGACCTCCTATAACAACGTTCCGTTCTACCAATCTTTGTTACTCTCAAAGACAAACGCGAACCCAACTTTTTACTTGGCCAGTAATTTGAATTATTTAATAACTAAAAAACGATTACTCATGATGACAAAAACCACATCAAACTCAAAATCAATTGCGAAGAAAATCATTTTGATTCCGGTTCTATCCGGACTATTTTTCCTGTTTTGTTTCAAAACTATTGCTCAAGTAAAAAATACTGCACAAGTTACCACCAAAACTAAACTTACAGCAACCAACGATTCCCGAAAAGATGAATACTACGCTGGAGTAAGAGTGGTCATTCACGACCTTGTAAAAAACAAGAAAATTGACACCAAATATGAAGACTTAAGTGAAGAGTACAAGAAAAAAGCTTTTTTATATGTTCCAACTGCTCTTGAAAAAAAATCACCAACAATTCAAGAATTAGAAGGCTTTAAAAATTCTAAAAAATACGCCATTTGGATTGATGGGGTTCACCAAAACAATAAATCGTTAAACAACTTTAAACCGACTGATATTGCTTTTTTTCAAGGAAGTAGCGTTTCAAAAAATGCTAGAAGCAAAAAATTCCCGCAAGCCTTTCAATATAATTTTTACACACATAATTATTTTGATAAAAATTTAAAAAACTCGCATAAGAAATTCTCCGGAGAGAAAGTAGAAGTTACACTTTCAAATAATAAAAATGTCAGACCTATAAGAACCAAATAGTTAAAGAATCAATTGATTTACAAAAGCCAAATTTATGTTTCCTGAATCAGCTTCGCAATTTGCTTCTTTCTTTACTAAAGAAACGAATTTGTCTCAAACGGAACTGGAAGATCTCAAGAAAATAATCGACAGTGAAATTCTAAAAAAGAAAAAATGAGCGACTTTCTAATCAAATCGACAATTACTTTATTCGTGCTACTGGCAGTGTATTATTTGTTTTTGGAAAAAGAAAAAATACACATTTTCAATAGGTTTTATTTGTTGTTCAGTCTTGTTTTCTCGATGGTAATTCCATTTATAACTATTGAAGTGATTCAGGAAATAGCACAACCTACAGTCAATGCGGGAAATATCCAGATACTGCAAGGAAGCACAGTAATACTGGAGGAAACTAACTATCTGGAAATAGGATTATGGAGCTTGTATGCTCTAGTAACACTCGTTTTGGCGATACGCTTTTTCAGTAATATCAGTAAGATTTCTTCTAAAATGAAGTCGAATACACCAATTGATTATAAGAATGCCAAATTGATTTTGGTGCCCGAAAAAACGTTGCCGCATACTTTCCTGAATACGATTTTCATAAACGAGACGGAATACAACAACCGTCAAATTGAAGCTGAACTGTACACACACGAACTTACGCATGTAACCCAAAAACATACTTTGGATATTTTATTCATCGAACTATTGAAAACCGTTTTTTGGTTCAACCCTATTTTTATTTTTTACAAAAAAGCCATACAACTCAACCACGAATTTCTTGCTGATGAGAAAGTAGTGACCTTCTATAACAATGTTCCGTTCTACCAATCTTTATTACTATCGAAAGCGAACGAGAACCAAACTTTTTACTTGGCCAGTAATTTGAATTATTTAATAACTAAAAAACGATTACTTATGATGACAAAAACCACATCAAAAACAGAAGCTTTATTAAAAAAAGCAATGCTAATTCCTGTAGTAACTGCCTTATTGTTTTTATTGTGTACGAAAGTCGTTGCACAAGAAACCAATGTAAAAAAAGAAACTACTCCTGCGAAACCAGGAAATTTAATTAAAACGTATTACGACAAAACTACTTTTAAAATCAAAGATGAAAAAGGAAAGGTTGCCAGCGAAAAAAAATACAATGAACTAACTCCTGTGGAAAAGAGAGCTATACCTTCTATCCTATCAAAAGAAAAAGAATTGCCTACAAACGAAGAACTTCTGGCAACATTAAGCAAAGGAGCTCCTGAAGTAATTGAAATTGATGCGTACGATTCTAAAAATAAGTTTGTCCAAAAAGGGGAAAATGAAGTCTATAATACTGCTGGAATAACCGAAAAACCAGATTTTCCGGGAGGAATAATGGAATTTTACAAATTTGTAGGTAATAATTTTAAAACTCCAGAACAACCTAACTTAAAAGGAAAAGTATACATCACCTTTGTTATAGAAAAAGACGGCAGTTTAAGCGACATAAAAAACATACGAGATATTGGTTTTGGAACCGGTGAAGAAGCCATCCGTGTTTTGAAAATATGCCCAAAATGGATTCCCGGAAAAATGAACGGTGTCCCTGTGAGAGTAATGTATAGCTTACCAATCACAATTCAATCTGGAAAGGTGTAATTGTAAAAAAAGAAATCCGCTTCAAAAGAAGCGGATTTCTTTTTACTAACTTTTTATGAATTTTGGAAGGTGGGGAATTCGTAAGCTTTTAGTTTTCGGCTTAACGAAAAATTGATGCGAAACGGCAATACCACTAAATTACAACTATATCAAAATGGCTGCTGTGCGATGTTATTCTTTTTTCCAACTTGTGTTTATTCATCTGATATGGACTACAAAAAAAAGTCAGAGCGTTCGTTTCTGATTTCTTTCGACACGTTTTCAATCAATTCAGCACAATCCAAAACAAATTTGTCATTTACTTCAATTAAAGTAGAAACTTCTGCAACATCACCTTCCTCAAAGAAATTTTCTCCAATTAATTTTATTTTGAAAGGTAATTTAGTTGATTGCGAAACTAAAGCATTATAACTTTTCCCCTTTCCGTGTTTCAATACGTTTATAGCGCAAATAAATTCTTCGAAATTATTTTTAAGAGTAATATTTCCAGCTTGAACAAGTATTTTTTTTGCTTCCTCAAAACCATTTCTGCACGATAAGCCTTCTTGTAACATTGATTCGAATAATGAAAACATTCCAACAGCAATAATTACTTTTTGTAACTGAATCGCTTGCAGATTCTTAACGGCAATTGTTGAACCTCCTGTTTGCAGTTCTTCTATAGCTTTAGCACGTGTCTCTTCTAATACGTTTAAAGTAAATACTGTGGTTCTATATATTAAGTCGTCAAATAAGTGCATATTTTCTATTTATAATAACCCATAACTTGTATATAACCAAAACAAAACTTCGTACATACACCTAAATCTCGTTAGATTGACGAAGGTCTGCCTTACCTTGCGTTTTCCAAATATATTAAAATTTTCTTACAATTTAGTAAAAAAACGGTGCGTCAATGGAATGCGTTGCGTGAGGGATGGCAGCGAAAATCCTTTATGTTTTTTAACCTGAATTTATTTCAGGTTAAAAAACATAAAGATTGCAGCGAACAGCCCGACCCGAAGTTGCGAGGAGGAACGACGAAGCAATTTGCAGGGTCACGCCCATACTTTGGCTACGCTCAGGATAAATAAAGAATTTTAAAAAACAAATCCGCTTCAAGAGGAGCGGATTTATCAAACTAAAAATCTAAAAAAACTACTAACTAAACTCTTTATCCGGATTGTATCCTAAATACGGCATGGATTGTTCCTTGAAAACAACACCGTATTCTTCTAATTCTTTCAAAATAGGCTCATAAACTTCTTTACGAATAGGCAATTGCACTCCCGGAGTCGTGATTTTACCATTCAAGATTAATAAGGTCGCCATGGCAACGGGTAAACCTACAGTTTTTGCCATGGCTGTATAGGTTTGATCGTCACCAATGCAAACCATTTTGGAATCTATTTGTTCTTTTTTGCCATTATATTCGTATCCAAATTTGTGATACATGACAATCATATCTTTATCATCTTGCTGAAGCGTCCAACTATCCGTCAATATTTTTTCCAGAATTTGCGCCGGAGTAGCATTTTTCAAACCTACTTTCTTGTTTGGGTTGAACAAATCGAGTTCTAATAATTTGTCCCACATGATATCGTCTTGGTCAATTTTCAGAATCAAACGGGTTTTAATTTCTACAGAATCCGTGGGATGATAGGGCAGGAACGAATTCACAAATTCGCGGTAACTCATGTTCTCCGAATCCTCCATAACGTAACTGTCATCCGTCATTCCTAATTGCACAAACATATTCCACGCTTTCGAGAAACCCACTCTACGAATCGTTCCTCTGTATAACGTAAGCACATTATCTAAGCCATACACACTGCGGTATTTCAACGAATCGCGATTCGAATAACCTTCGAATCGACCATAGCCTTCCACTTGCAAGAACTCGGTTCTGCGAAACAAATTACAGTACGGAATGTATTTATAAGTCCCTTCCTGAATAAACTTGGCAGCGCCACCCTGACCCGCAAGAACTACATTGCGTGGTGCCCAAGTAAATTTATAATTCCAAAGATTCGTATCGGATTCCGGAGCTACAAGTCCACCACAAAAGGATTCGAATAAAATCATTTCACCGCCTTTTTCCTTAATCTCATCAATCACTTTCATGGCACTCATGTGGTCAATGCCTGGATCAAGTCCGATTTCATTCATGAAAATCAGATTATTTTCCTTTGCGGCAGCATCCAATTCCTGCATCGCATCACTCACGTAGGAAGCGGTAACTAAGTGTTTTTTGAAAATAATACAATCTTTGGCCACTTGAATATGCAAATGAGCCGGCAACATCGAGATAACAATATCAGCAATTTGCACCGCTTTTTTTCTTTGATCTTCATCAAAAATATCTAATGCAATTGCCGTTGCATTGGGGTGATTGTTTGTCTTTTTTTGGGCTAAAGCCAAAGACAAATCACCAATAACAAGATGCAGATTCTCTTTTTCAGATTTATTTAAAAGATACTGAATCAAAGATGAAGCTGATCTTCCTGCCCCAATGATTAAAATTGTTCTCATTTTTATATATTTATAACACAAACATACAAAAATGTTGTATTTATAACAACTCGACATTGTTTATTTTGTAATAAATTAAAAAACCGTTTTCAAATATTCAACCTTTCTAGATAAAACTATCGTTGCAAATCCTTTTAAATTCATTAGAGAAGAAATACTTTTGCATCAAAGACAATCAAAATGAACAAAAAGATACTTTCGACGGCAACTATTTTAGGAATGATCGCTATAATTTTAGGAGCTTTTGGCGCACATGCCCTAAAAAAAGTACTCTCTGTGGAGCAATTAGTTACATTTGAAACCGGTGTACGCTATCAAATGTACCATGCATTGTTTTTATTGTTTTTAGGACTACTGAAAGACGTTGCTCAAAAAACAAAAAAAACGATCTATTTTTTAGTGCTTTTTGGAGTAATTTTATTCTCTGGCTCCATTTATCTATTAGCGACAAACGACCTTACTTCTTTTGATTTTAAAATTATCGGATTCGTTACTCCTATTGGCGGACTCCTATTAATACTGGGCTGGAGCGTTTTATTACTGACTATTATGAATAAAAAATCACAAAATTAGAAGAATCAAAGGCTAACTGAAATATAATTTCTACTTTTGCAGTCTATAAAAAGAAACTACACAATAATAAATTTATGGACAATAACACGCTTTTCTCGCAATCGATTTCGTTAAAAGAATTAGGAATTGAAAATGCCAAAATTCATTACCAGTTATCCCCTGAAGAATTACAAGATATAACTATAAAAACAGGTCAAGGAATTGAGACTTCTACTGGAGCATTAGCAGTGAATACAGGAGAATATACTGGACGATCGCCGCAAGACCGTTATATCGTAAAAGACAGTATCAGTGAAAATCAAGTTTGGTGGGGAAAAGTAAACATCCCTTTTGAACCAGCAGCATTTGAAGCTTTATACAACAAGGTTACCGCTTATTTATCAGACAAAGAAATTTACGTTAGAGATTCTTATGTATGCTCTGACCCCAATTATAGATTAAATGTTCGTGTAATCACAGAAACTCCTTGGGCAAATTTATTTTGCTACAACATGTTTTTGAGACCTGAAATGGAAGAATTAGCAAATTTCAACCCAGAATGGACTCTTTTATGCGTACCAAGTTTTATGGCAGATCCAGCAGTAGACGGAACGCGTCAAAGCAATTTCGCCATTCTTGACTTTACAAGAAAAGTTGTTTTAATAGGCGGAACTGGCTATACAGGTGAAATGAAAAAGGGAATTTTCTCTGCTTTGAATTTCATTTTGCCAGTTTTCAAAAATACTTTACCAATGCATTGCAGTGCCAATGTTGGAAAAGATGGTGACACAGCTATTTTCTTTGGATTGTCAGGAACCGGAAAAACTACTTTATCAGCTGATCCAGACCGAAAATTAATTGGTGACGATGAACATGGTTGGACTAATGAAAATACGGTTTTCAACTTTGAAGGCGGTTGCTATGCAAAAGTGATCAATTTATCCGAAGAAAACGAACCAGACATTTTTAGAGCCATAAAAAAAGGAGCAATCCTTGAAAATGTAATCATCAATAACGACACTAATGAAGTTGATTTTGAGGATATTTCTATCACTCAAAATACACGTGTAAGTTACCCTATTTTTCATATTGATAACATACAACCGGGTTCCATTGGGAAAAATCCAAAAAACATATTTTTCTTAACGGCCGATTCATTCGGGATATTACCTCCAATTTCTAAATTAACTCCAGGACAAGCAGCTTATCATTTTATTTCTGGATACACTGCAAAAGTTGCTGGAACTGAAGCTGGAATTACAGAACCTCAGCCTAATTTCTCAGCTTGTTTTGGCGCACCATTTATGCCATTACACCCAACAAAATATGCTGAAATGTTGAGCAAAAAAATGAAAGATGCCAATGTAAAAGTATGGTTAATCAATACAGGTTGGACAGGTGGTCCTTACGGAATAGGAAGCCGAATGAAATTGAAATACACGCGTGCTATGATTACCGCTGCTTTAAACGGAGAATTAGACAATGTAGCTTATGACAACCACAAAGTATTTGGAATTGCAAAACCGCAAACCTGTCCAAATGTTCCAAGTGAAATATTAAATCCGAGAAATACTTGGGAAGACCCAGAACTATACGATATAAAAGCGGTAGAATTAGCTCAAAAATTCAAAGCTAACTTCGCCAAATTTGAAGAATTTGCCAATGCCGAGATTATGGCAGGAGCGCCATTAGCTTAAGTTAATATTAATTCAAAACCAGTAGAGCCGTTCGTAAAGAGCGGCTTTATTTTTTTGCATAAAAATCAGTAAACAAAAACAAATCAACTATTTATACCAAGATTCAGTTTTTGGCGTTAAATTTGCAAACAATCAATCAAAAAATCAATCAATCATGTTCAAACAATTTTTTATCCTTTGCTCCGGAGCTGACAAAGACTTACTTGAAGGCTGTTCCGAAGGCGAACAAACCAAATATGTAGGTATTGGCGCCACTGTATTCTTCACTGCTGTAATGGCTTTCCTTGCTAGTTCGTACGCACTTTTTACCGTCTTTGACAGTATATATTCGGCAATCGCATTTGGTATCGTTTGGAGTTTACTTATCTTTAATTTAGATCGTTTTATTGTCTCTACTATTCGAAAAAGAGACCAATTTGGAAGTGAATTTCTACAAGCTACACCCAGAATTATTTTGGCAGTAATCATTGCTATCGTTATTTCCAAACCATTGGAAATTAAAATCTTTGAAAAAGAAATCAATACTGTTTTACTAAAAGAGAAAAACGCTATGGCTTTAGCCAATAAAAAAGAAGTAGCCAACTATTTCAAATCCGATTTGGATAAAAATAAAATAGAAATCGATAAATTAAAGTCCGAAATCACAAACAAAGAGAAAGAAGTAAATACGCTGTATGAAACCTACATCACTGAAGCCGAAGGAACCGCAGGAACTAAAAAATTAGGCAAAGGTCCCGTTTTTAAAGAAAAAATTGCCAAACATGATTTGGCCAAAAAAGAATTGGACACCTTACAAAAAACCAACTTGGCTAAAATTGCAGTAATGGAGAAAAACACCAAAACGCTGCAAACTGATTTAGACAAGAAAGTTACCGAAACCCAACCTATCATTGATGGATTTGACGGTTTAATGGCACGAATCAATGCCTTGGATAAATTACCGTGGCTGCCTTCGTTTTTTATAATGTTGCTGTTTTTAGCCATTGAAACCTCTCCTATTATTGCTAAACTTTTATCTCCAAAAGGGGAATACGACTATAAATCAGAAGATTTAGAAACGGCTTTAAAAGCAACAATCGAACAAGACAAATACCAGCGCACGTTGTTAGTAAAAACTAGCGCCACGATGCACGATAAAGTCTACGGAGATATTGCTGAGGATAAAAAACTGTATGATTTGCAACGAAAAAATGCTACCGATTTATTAGAATTACAATCCAATAATTTTGTAGAAAAGCAGAAAAGAACGCTGTAGTCTAAATGTTATAAAGCCGAAAGTCCTAAAGTCAAAAGGTACAACTATCTTTTGACTTTAGGACTTTCGGCTTTAAGACTAATTACATATGACTCAAAATTTCTTTTTTGAAAGCGTCGTATTCGCCTTGCAAGATCAATCCGTTGTCCAATAATTTTTTATAATTCTGTAGTTTTTCAAAAAGCTCATCTTGAGATAAATCACTTAACGATTTGTCTTTTGGAGTTGATGGAACGTCTTCGAATTCTTGATTTTCAGCAGTGAAATTGGGTTGTGAAACTGGCATTATTTCAGCAAAACTGGTCACTTCTTCCGTTTCCATTTCTTCAACAATCTCCACTTCTTCTATTGGAGAAACTGGAACTTCATCCATCATTGTTGCGTTTAATACAGACCCAACTTTTAATATATCCAATTGTTCTTTGGCGTAAGTAAAAATCTTTCTCGCTTGAATTTTAGGGATATAATCAATAGAAACTTCCATATTAGTTCTCGTTGTAAAAGAAAACTCAGAACCCAAAATATTTTCTTTCACAAACGTACCTTCTATCTCGTCCCACGTGTAATCAATAAAATTCATAGATAGTCCCAGATTTTTAGGCTGACAGATGATAATTCTTTTATTCGTCATTACAATACTATCAGGCAAAACGGTAATCGCTGGTTTTTTTTGAACAGCAATATATCCTATTTCTTCATTTTTCATCAATAAATCACTCAATTTTGAAGCGATTTTCTCAATAGCTTTTGGGTCTTGTTCTTCGTTTAAAAACTTCTTAAATTGTTCTTTCATATGATATGCTGAATTTATTTCAGTACGAGTTTATATTTTTTTAATCCAAATTTATTCGCAAAAGTAATGCCTAATTTTCTAATTCTTGAATTTCGTTTTGCAATTTCTTTGTTAAACTTTTGAAAACCAATTCATAGGAATGATCAATCAACTCTTTAACAAGCGCATCCGAAACTGATTCATTTACAGCAATTGTATTCCAATGGGTTTTACTCATGTGAAAACCGGGTTGAATGTCATCATATTCAGCACGTAATTCCTCGGCACGCTCTGGATTGCATTTCAAATTGACTGATGGTTGTCCTTTTTCCCATTGACTTAAAGACGATAATGCAAACATTTTTCCGCCTACTTTAAAAACTAAAGTATCTTCATCAAAAGGGAAATGTTCCGTCACTCCTTTTTTAGACAAGCAATATTCGTAGTACGTTTCTAAATTCATTTTTTAAAATTATTTTGATTTCTCATTTAATATAGCATACAAAACAGGCTTGCTCGGACTCGCGTCATTCTCAAAAGATGCGATTTGTAAATTCAGTAAATAAGTGCCGTCTTTCACTTCATCTGAAACAAAAATCATCTCCGTAATCGTACAGTCCAATCGTGCATCAGCATTCAGATTATTAACATCGGTTACATTCCAAAAGGCTTTATGAGCCAGTAATTTTCCATCATCTTTTTCTTTATCCACACTTGGCAAATCAATCAATAAATGCTTAATCCCGCTTTCGCTAATGAAACGCGCAGCATCTTCCTCCAAATATGGCGGATTAGTATTTGAATATTTTAAAGATTTTTTTATTTTAAAATTAGGAAGTGTTCTAATGATTAGGGCTTCTTTTGAAACACCTAATTTCATTGTCACTTCGAGCGCATTCAAAATATTATCCAGTGTAATCACCAAGTCTTCCCCTTGCAATTCCGGCACAACCGAAATCAATTCAGCCAGAAAGAAAAACTGTTTCAACGACTGATTAATGCTGTAAAATTCCCGTGTAATATGACCCAGACATTCAGTGTGAGTTCCATGCCCGTGCGGGTTGAAGAAAATGTTATTGAAATTGGTAGATGATTTTCCTTCCGAAACTTTCCCTATCCAATCCCCAAAAACTACAGGTTCAATTACTGGTTTATCGATATACCAAGCAATTGGGTTTTCATCTGTATTCGTTAAAGGAATCGAAATATCAATGGGTTTTGATAGGTCGACTTTAAAGTTATCAATAGTTGCAATCATAATTATTTAACCACAAAGGGCACTAAGATTATCACCAAGATCACAAAGCATAGTGGGCTTTGCGCCTTCTTTGTGTTCTTAGTGGTTATATGTTATTTCAAATTTAAGTAAAATAAATCTGATGCAATTCCATCTGTCAAAAACTTTCCTTTTGGAGTCGGTTTTAGAATGTTATTTTCGATAAAAACTAAATCATCATTAAGGAATTTTTGAGATTGTTTGTTCAAATATTCCAAATAAATAATTCCAAATTCAGTTTTGATTCTATTCAAAGAAACTCCCCAAATCGTTCGTAAACCAGTCATAACATATTCGTTGTAACGATCCGTAATCGAAAGGATTTCTATTTCATTAGGCAATTTATCTTCTTGAATCGATTTTAAATAAAGGGAATTATTCGACACATTCCAACTTCTCGAAATGCCATCATAACTGTGCGCAGAAGGACCAATTCCAATGTATTTTTTCCCAAGCCAATATGCCGAATTGTTTTTGGAGAAATAGTTTTCCTTCCCAAAATTTGATAATTCGTAATGAATAAAATCATTGGCTTCGAGCGTTTCGACCAAAACAGCAAAATGTTCTTGTGCGACTTCATCTTTAGGCGCTGCAATTTTTCCTGTTTGAATCAGTTTATTCAAAGCCGTTTTTGGCTCTACCGTCAAGGCATAACTAGAAATATGCGGAATCCCAAAAGACAATGCTGTTTCTATATTTTGTTTCCATTTCTCATTGCTCATTCCCGGAATTCCATAGATTAAATCAAGGGAAATATTGTCAAAATACTGAGTTGCTTCTTCCAAACATTTTTTGGCTTCCGCCGAATTATGAGCACGGTTCATCATTTGTAAATCGTCTTCAAAAAAAGACTGGATTCCTATGCTTAATCGATTGATTTTACTTTTAGACAATTCGATTATTCGTTCGCTTGACAAATCATCAGGATTGGCTTCCAGTGTGATTTCGGGATTTTCAATCACAGAATAATTGCTATAAACTGCAGCGATCAAAAAATTAATTTCTTCAGAAGTTAAAACGCTTGGCGTTCCTCCACCAAAATAAATGGTCTCAATTTTATTGTCACTTCGAGCGCCGTCGAGAAGCTCAAACTCGCTTTTACGCATTTGAATTTCTTTGGCAATAGCCAAAACCATCTCTTCTTTCTTCTTCATCGAAGTCGAAAAATGGAAATCGCAGTAATGACACGCCTGCTTGCAAAAAGGGATATGAATGTAGATTCCTGACATAATTAGTGGTCAGTAATCAGTGGTCAGTGGTCAGTTCTGCAAACTGAATACTGATTACTGATTACTATTTTTTAACTCGTTCTTCGTTTTGTTTTACAAAAGCATCCCAACCGGTATAACTTTTAGTGCCAACCACTTTTCCAGAGTTGAAAAAATGACAAACTGCGGCTGCCAATCCATCGGTGGAATCTAGGTTTTTAGGTAATTCTTTCAGCCCTAAAAGTTGCTGAAGCATTTTGGCAACTTGTTCTTTGGTGGCGTTTCCGTTACCGGTAATCGCCATTTTGATTTTCTTTGGTTCGTATTCGGTAATTGGAATATCTCTCGAAAGTCCCGCTGCCATGGCTACGCCTTGCGCACGTCCCAACTTCAGCATCGACTGTACGTTTTTACCAAAAAAAGGGGCTTCGATTGCGATTTCATCAGGATTGTGTGTATCGATTAATTCAATCGTACGCTCAAAAATGATTTTTAGTTTTTGATAGTGATTGTCGTATTTGGACAATTGCAATTCATTCAATTGCAAAAATTCCATTTTTTTATTGACAATTTTTATCAATCCAAAACCCATAATCGTTGTTCCGGGGTCAATTCCTAATATGATGCGTTCGTTTGCCAATTTTAATTTGTTATTTTGCAGTAATGATTACAATTCCACACAAAACTAAGCAATTCCTCGTACTTCTAATCAAACTTTTGATTGTGGGCGGTGCGTTTTATTTTATTTACAATCAATTGGCCAATAACGATAAACTCGATTGGCAGAAATTCATTGTTTTATTCCAAAAAAATCAATCCGTTGGCGGGATTGCATTTATTTTGTTATTGAGTGTATTGAATCGGTTTTTTGAAATCTTGAAATGGCAAAACTTAGTCGAGTTTATCCATAAAATATCTTTGAGCGAAGCAACAAAACAAGTTCTTGGTGCATTGACCGCAGGACTTTTTACGCCAAATGGCGTGGGCGAATATGCCGGAAAAGCCTTGTTTTTTGATAAATCAAACACTAAAAAAGTGATTTTCTTGAACCTGATTTGCAACGGAATCCAAATGATATTGACTGTTATTTTTGGAATTTTCGGGTTGTTGTATTTCAATGCACAATACCATATCATTACTACCCAAACGGTAACACTACTATTTGGAATGCTACTGCTTGTTAGTATCGTTTTATTTTCGATTAAAAAAATCACAATCAAAGGCTATTCTATCGAAAAACTGATTCATAAAATTAATGAAATCCCCAAACGGATTCATCAAAAAAATCTATTTTTTGGGCTATGTCGTTATCTAGTTTTTTCACACCAATACTACTTTTTGTTTCTTGCTTTTGATGTCAATTTACCTTATCTCACTCTTATAGCCGCCATTACTAGTGTTTATTTTCTAGCGTCGTCGTTGCCTACTTTTCAGTTTTTGGACTTTGCCGTCAAAGGAAGTGTAGCAGTGTATTTCTTTGGAATTTTGGGCGTTAACGAATGGATTGTGATTTTCATTTCGACTTTAATGTGGTTTTTGAATGTGGTTTTACCCGTGACAATTGGCACATATTATGTATTGAATTTTAAAGTCCTCTCCCCAACCCTCTCCAAAGAAGAGGGAGACGAAATTTTATAAAATAATTATGATTACAATTGTTTTACTCATAATAATCCTCTTTTATTGCTTAGCGATAATTGTCCTGATTTATGGTTTTACCAAAGTGAATACAATTGAATATACCGGCTTAACGCCAAAAACAAAATTCTCGATTATTGTTCCTTTCCGGAATGAAGCCGAAAATCTGCCCATTCTAATAGAGAGTTTATCAAAGTTGAATTATCCGGTGGAATTATTCGAAGTGATTTTAGTCGATGATGAATCTGAGGAATCGTTTAGAATTCCAAATTTAAAATTTAAAGTTTCGGTTATAAAGAACATTCGAGTTTCCAATTCACCGAAGAAAGACGCCATCGTAACTGCGATGCAAATTGTAAATACGGATTGGATTATCACCACTGACGCCGATTGCACTGTCAATGCAAACTGGTTATTGACCTTGGACAATTATATTCAGCTTCATGATATTACTATGATTGCCGGGGCGGTTACGTATGATTGTGGCAATTCATTTTTGCATCATTTCCAGCAGTTGGATTTGTCGAGTTTACAAGGAGCAACAATTGGAAGTTTTGGAATTAAGAAAGGGTTTATGTGTAATGGTGCTAATTTTGCTTATACCAAATCGTTTTTTAAAAAGCTGAACGGTTTTGAAGGAAACGATGGAATTGCCAGCGGTGATGATGTTTTCTTGTTGCAAAAAGTGACTGCCCAGTTTCCTGAAAAAGTTCATTATCTAAAATCTCAAAATACAATTATCACTACAAAACCATTAAACGATTGGAAATCGTTATTCTATCAGCGTGTACGTTGGGCATCCAAAACAAGTTCGTATCAAAGTACTTTCGGAAAAGGATTGGGGTTGTTAGTATTTGCGGGAAATCTGAGTTGGCTCTTCGTTCTTGGTTTTTGGGTCTTCGGTTTAACTGCTCTTCAGAATGTCTTTTTATTATTTACTTTGAAGTTTTCAGTTGATACCGTTTTGATTTACAAAGCCAATGAATTTTTAACCAAGACCAAAATACAGTATTTGATTTTGAGCAGTTTGTTCTATCCTTTTTTTAGTGTGAGCGTAGCTTTGTATTCTTTGTTTGGAAAATACGAATGGAAAGGCCGAAAATTCTAATTTACACTAATGCCCTAGCCCAGATGGAAACGGCATTCTTTTTCTTTTTTCCTTTAAAAAAGAAAAAGATACAGTGAACAGCTGGAAGCAGCTCTAGAAAAACTACTCTACTTTTAGAATAACCGGAAGTATAAATTGGGTTTTTACGGGAATTCCGCGTTTTATGGCGGGGTTAATTTTTGGGAAATCAACCAAACGGGCTTTCAAAATACTATCAATTTTTATTGTGTCATAGGCGACAGAATCTTTGGGGAATTGCGGCTCAAATTTCATCGTTGCGTTTGGAAAAACAGTAACCTTAACCTCTATAGTATCCAGTTCTGGATAGAGTATCGAAAGAGTATCGATACTTAATTTTTCCTGAATTAGCTGAGTTAAAACTTCAAAAAAACACTGTTGACGCTGTTTTTTATCTTCTATTTTTTCGCAATCAACAACAGATGGGTATTCATCGACTTCTTTCCAGTTGATGGATTTCAGTTCCTTTTGCAACAATTCCTTTTCCGAAGGGATTTGTTTGTCAACATATTGACAGGAATTAAAAATTAGAAAGACGAAAAAGAGGTAATACTGCTTCAAGGTTTTGTTTTTGAATGGAACTAATATTTTATAAAAATACAATTATTTTTTTTGAGATGCTTTTGAAAGCAAATAATCTTCATAGTTTTCAGCAAACCATTTCTTTTTATTTTCCGCAGCAATTTCTTTTTGATCTGGATACAGAGCCGCTAATCGGTCTGAAAAAATAGCAATCTGAATTGTATATTTATAAAACTCCTCTTTTGTCAACACTAGATCTGGATTTGATTTTTTATCGGAAAATTCAAAAAAAAGTGCATCAAATTGTTTCAATGAAAAATTTAATACTTTTACTCTGTTTTGGTTATAAATAGTTTCTTTTAAAAGCATGTCCTTACTATTTACATTTTTTTCTTGGGCGTTTAAAGCCCAATAAGAAAAAGCAAAAAAGAACATGACTGAAAAAGAAAGAATTATTTTAATCCGTTTCATAAGCGCGTTAGTGTTGCTTTGGTGGGTTCAAATTTACTAAAAAAATAGTTATGGATGTATTGCTTTTACTTTTTGGTTTTCTCTGCATGATTTTGGGCATTTTTGGTAGTTTTTTACCAGTTTTACCAGGGCCAAGTATTAGCTGGGTTGGATTGGTATTACTTTATTTGACGAAGGCAGTTCCGGCAAATTATTGGATTTTAGGAATTTCATTATTGATTACGATAATCTTAACTGTTTTAGATTACGTGATTCCGGCTAAAGGCACAAAAAAATTTGGAGGAAGTTCTTATGGTGTTTGGGGAACTAATATTGGATTAGTTGTTGGAATCCTAGCTCCTATTCCTTTTGGGTTCCTTATTGGGCCTTTTGTGGGTGCGCTAGTAGGAGAACTTATTTACGACTTTAAAGACCATCATAGGGCTCTGAAATCCGCCGCTGGTTCCTTAATAGGGTTTCTCGCTTCTAGTTTTATGAAATTTGTAGTTTGCGTAATGCATTTGGGATTATTTGTTTGGATTGTATGGCAGTATAAGGCAGAGCTATTTTAAACCATCCACCTTATTTAGAAACATCATTGAAACAAAAAAGCCTTTCTGTTACGAAAGGCTTCTCAAAATATTGCGGTCTGGACGGGACTCGAACCCGCGACCCCATGCGTGACAGGCATGTATTCTAACCAACTGAACTACCAAACCAATATTTTTAATTTATAACATTCCAATTCTTAAATCTAGTTCTGGAGTAACAACAGCCTCGTCAAAAAAAGAGGAGATAATAGGCCTATATTCTAACCAATGGAACTATTCAACATGCTTTCTGTAAAATCAAAAAAGCTATCCACCAGGGTGGAAAGCTTTTCATTGGTCTAACTACTAAACCCGCTACGAGTTACAAATTCGTAGCAAACAACACAACTAACGTTAAAAACCTTATGGGGCAAAAAAGCCTTTCTGTTACGAAAGGCTTTCCCCAATATTGCGGTCTGGACGGGACTCGAACCCGCGACCCCATGCGTGACAGGCATGTATTCTAACCAACTGAACTACCAAACCTCTGCGTTATTGCGGTGGCAAAGATACAATAGATTTCCGTTTACACAAGCATTTTTTAAAAAAATATTTGATAAAATTCTACTGTATTATCCAAAGTTTTGTTTTTCAACCAAGTATGTCATCAATATTTTTTCAAAACTTTCACCTACACTCACCGGAATATACTTTATTCGGTTTTGCGAACAGGTTAAAGCGAGTTTTCTAAAGTAATTTTCTACTTGTTTTTCGTATTCGTCCTTCACATTATCAGCAAAAAGAGCCACCTCTTCTCCTGTTTCTACATCAATAAACTTCCTTGGCGCGTTATCAAAGTCAAAATTCAGCTCTGTTTTGTTATCGACAACATGAAATAAAACCACTTTGTGCTTATTGTGTTTCAAATGCTGCAAGGCATTAAAAAGAGCTTCATCTGATCCTTCGGGGCCAGAATGGAACATATCCGTAAATAAAATAATCATTGAACGGCGGTGGATTTTTTCGGCTATTTGATGCAAGAAAGTTACCGTATCAGCACTTTTTTTGACCGTAGGCTTTTCTAAAAGTCCTTCTAGTCTATTCAAAATCATTCGGTGATGGCGATCACTGCCTTTTTCAGGCGCGTAGTACTCGTATGTATCCGAAAACACACTTATTCCCACAGCATCGCGCTGCTTCTTCAACAAATTCATTAAAACAGCTGAGGCCAAAACTGAAAACCCGATCTTGTTCTCATAAAAATCTTGACTGTCTTTTAGTTTCGGGTAATGCATTGATGAGGAATTATCGATAATAATATGACAGCGCAAATTAGTCTCTTCCTCAAATCGTTTGGCATACAAACGATCCGTTTTGGCAAACAACTTCCAATCGATATGTTTTGTACTTTCGCCAACATTATACACTTTATGCTCCGCAAATTCTGCCGAAAAGCCATGAAACGGACTTTTGTGCATTCCCGAAATAAAACCTTCAACAACTTGATTGGCTAGTAACTCCAAATGCTGAAAACTCGATATTTTTTCTATTTGCGATTCTATCTTCATATCTCAAATGTATTAAAAGATTGAACGATTTAAAAATTAAAACAGTACAGAAACAAAACTTAATCAAGAAGCTGAAATAAATTCAGGTTAAATCAAAAAAAAGGCTTGACTTTCGCCAAACCTTTTATTTGAATCTTTTCAGATTCTATATAAATCATAATCTACTGATTACAACAAAGCGTCTAAACTATCAGCGTAAGTTTGTTTCGGAGCAACACCTACCTGTTTTCCTACTACTTCTCCGTTATGAAAAACCAATACAGTTGGAATATTTCTCACTCCGTACTTAGCCGCAAATTCTTGGTTTGCATCAACATCTACTTTTCCTACAACAACTTTTCCGTCGTATTCATTACTTAACTCGTCAATGATTGGCCCAACCATTCTACAAGGTCCACACCATGCTGCCCAAAAATCTACCATTACTGGTTTGTCTGATTTCAAAACTACTTCTTCAAAAGTAGCGTCTGTTATTGCTAATGCCATATTTATTTTTATTTAAGTTTATCGTTTGAGTATTTTAAGCCTCAATCTCGGTTACAAATTTAGAAATTAAAAACCAATCAAACGTCATTCGCAAATTAGTTTTGACTATATGTGTATTGTCAATTGTTATTTGAGCCAATCCTATTGATTATCTTAATCTATTTCCTATTCCAGAAATACAACTACCATAACAGCTAAGAAAACCACGTCTCATAAACCTATTTTTTTGACAAAAATGGGATGCGTTTTCACACATCCGTACACGCATAAAAAAGCTATATCACAAGCTATACTTTAACCCTAATGTCATACCAAGACCACTAATTCCAACATAAGAACTTAATTCATCCATTGACTTAGTAGAATCCAATCCATTTGGATTAGTTGAAGCATTATTTGAATTTACATCCAAACGATCTACATAATTGGTATGAATCTGAGCTTGAGTTCTACCCGCCAAAGCATTTTGACCATTTACAATAAATTCAGTTGTTTCTTTAGATTTCCCATGAACGGTAAAATTACGGTATTCCAATTCTGCAAAAGCAGAAATATTTTTTCCTAA
Source organism: Flavobacterium sp. KS-LB2 (assembly GCF_036895565.1). NCBI lineage: Bacteria > Pseudomonadati > Bacteroidota > Flavobacteriia > Flavobacteriales > Flavobacteriaceae > Flavobacterium > Flavobacterium sp. KS-LB2. The sequence continues at coordinate 3,142,009 of NZ_CP145904.1, forward strand.
TTTATAAGACGTTCCTAATGTCGCCATGAAACCAACTGTTGGATTTGGCTTCACCTTATCCACACTATGAACAGTCAAAGTAGCTGGACTGGCTATACCTGAAGGCGTAATTGCATCTGTTGTAATTTCTAAATCCCCATGAATAGGAACAAGAACTCCTACTTTTGTGTACGGTTCAAAACCATTTTGTTCCCCCAAAAACAAAACCAAAGCAGGTGCTAAATCAAAAGCAGTAATTTGTCCTACTGATTTAAAATTATAAACCGGACGACCTCCTGAAACAAAAATTTGATCTGTCGTTGTTTGAGCCATTCTTTTATCAGTACTTGAATAATAATTGATTCCCATTTCAACACCCAAACGCGTATTAAATCTGTAATCAAGTGTTGCTCCTGTTCTAAAACCTTCACCAAATGAACCCGTAACACTTTCTTCAGAAACTAATTTACCGCCAACATAGGTTTTATTCAGTGCGGCATTACCTCCTACAGTAGGAAACTCAGTTGCAGCGGTTTGAACAAAATAAGATCCACCTAATTTAAAATACCAACTTTCTTTCTTTTCCGTTTGCCCCACCATTGTCATAGAACAAATAGCAAACCCCAATAAAAACAACTGCTTTTTCATAATTTCGTTTATTATCATTTATACAAAAATAAACCATTTATATTAAAAATTTAATAACAAATACCCCTGATTGTATGCCAAAAATGACTAAAGCATAACAATCAACAGTTTACAAAACGAATAAAAACAATTCAATTTCATACTTTTACACATTCAATCACAAACTCAAAGTAAGATTATTTAAGTTCTGTTTATAAATCGCAGTACTTTAATTCAACTTAAAATTAATCTTCATCTTATCCAATTCCGTCAACAATTCATTAGAAATCTTGATTTTTAGTTTTCTACTCGGCATTGTTAATTTAGTGACCACTTTTATTTCTTCGACTTCCTCCACTTTTGCTACAACACTTGTCTCTGGCCCCCCCATAACTTCGATTTCGGAATCTTCATTCTCATCGACAAAAACCTCTTCTTCATTTTCTATTTCAATAGGAGCAATAGGAACGAGCCTTCTTGTTTTTTCTAATTCCATAATTTCAAAAGAAACGGTATTATCTCCTTTATTCTCTTGAAATAAGTGGCTTAATTTATGAATAAAACCTGTTTCCAAATCGGATATATTCAAAAGCAAGACTAATTTTTTAGCAAAAATACTCAATACATCCTGCAATTGCTTAGCATCCGTAAACTGTATTCTGGGTTCTGATTTTTTTCCAGTGTCTCTATTTACCCAGCCATCTTTTATCAGTATTTTAAAATAAACAAAATTATTAGGCAGCAAGTAGCGATGAAAATTCAAATATTCTTCATTGAATATTTTAAATTCAAAACTTTCATCAAAACCTTCCAAGTTAAAAATAGCCCATTCCTTACCGTTTTTAGCTATACGCCTTTGCACATTAGAAACGATACCGCCAAAAGCAAGGGTTTTACCCACATATGCCTCCATATTTTTAAGCGCTTCTAATTTTGAATTGCAGAAATATTTCATTTCAAATCTAAAATCATCTAATGGATGTCCCGAAATATAGATCCCTACCACTTCTTTTTCTCTAGCGAGTTTTTCCATCGTGCTCCAATCCTCGCAAGGAGGCACGATAGGCTCGGCAATTTGCACTTCGCTAGTATCCCCAAATAAACTTACTTGAGAAGAATTCTCATTTTCCTGAAATTTCGATCCATACCGAATCGCTTTTTCATAAAATGTAATTCCATCGCCATCGTCGTGAAAATATTGCGCTCGAGTGGTGTCACCAAAAGAATCAAATCCTCCTGCCAAAGCCAAATTTTCAATTGCTTTTTTGTTAGCGGCACGCAAATCAATTCGCTTTGCTAAATCAAAAATCGATTTGTATTTTCCATCTTTTCTATTCTCCACAATCGTTGCTACAGCACCAGAGCCTACCCCTTTTATGGCACCCATTCCAAAACGTACCGCATAATCGTCATTTACAGTAAATTTATAAAATGACTCATTTACATCCGGTCCTAAAACTTGTAATCCCATACGCTTGCATTCTTCCATAAAGAACGAAACCTGCTTGATATCACTCATGTTATTCGACAATACCGCAGCCATATATTCGGCTGGATAATTGGCTTTCAAATAAGCGGTTTGATACGCAATCCAAGCGTAACAAGTAGAGTGTGATTTATTAAAAGCGTATTCCGCGAAGGCTTCCCAGTCTTTCCATATTTTCTCCAACTTATCTTCGGCATGCCCTTTGGCGGCAGCCTGACTGATAAATTTGGGTTTCATTTTATCCAAAACGTCTTTTTGCTTTTTCCCCATCGCTTTACGCAAAACGTCGGCATCACCTTTCGAGAAATCCGCTAATTTTTGGGACAAAAGCATTACCTGTTCTTGGTAAACGGTAATTCCGTAGGTATCTTTTAGTAATTCTTCGCAGGCATCCAAGTCATAAATAATTTCCTCTTCGCCATTTTTTCGTTTGACAAAACTCGGAATGTAAGCAATTGGACCTGGACGATACAAGGCATTCATCGCAATCAAATCGGGAAAAACAGTCGGCTTTAATTCCTTCATGTATTTTTGCATTCCTGGACTCTCATACTGAAAAATCCCTACTGTTTCTCCGCGTTGAAAAAGCTCATACGTCTTGACATCATCAATTGGAAATTCATCCGGATTTAAGTCAATTCCACTTCTGTATTTGACTAATTTAACGGTATCTTTTATCAAAGTTAGGGTTTTCAGACCCAAGAAGTCCATTTTCAACAAACCAGCGCTTTCCACAACCGAGTTATCAAACTGAGTCACATATAAATCCGAATCTTTGGCCGTAGCCACAGGAACAAAATTCGTAATATCGCTTGGCGTAATAATTACTCCACAAGCATGAATTCCTGTATTTCTTAGGTTTCCTTCTAAAACTTTGGCTTGCTGAATGGTTTCTCCACCTAAATCATCTTCATTAGCAAGTCCTATTAATTCTTTAATTTTATCGTATTCTTCCGGACGAACGGCCTTCTTAATAGTGTCTTCTTTCTCATTTAAAAAACGAGCTAAATTCCATTTAGAAGGCATCATTCCTGGAATCAACTTGGCAATTTTATCTGCTTCGAACAAAGGCAAATCGAGTACACGAGCGGTATCACGAATAGCTGATTTAGTAGCCATTTTACCGTAGGTGATAATTTGTGCCACTTGTTTCGAGCCGTATTTTCTAATCACATAATCCATTACACTGCTACGACCTTCATCATCAAAATCGATATCAATATCGGGTAATGACACACGATCTGGATTCAGGAAACGCTCAAAAAGCAGGTTGTACATCAATGGGTCGATGTTGGTAATTTTCAAACAATACGCGACCACCGAACCTGCAGCAGATCCCCGACCAGGGCCTACAGAAACACCCATACTTCTCGCCTCAGCAATTAAATCCTGTACAATCAGGAAATAACCCGGATAACCAGAATTGGATATCGTCAACAATTCAAAATCCAATCGTTCCTGAATTTCTTCAGTAATTATTGGATATCGTCTTCTTGCTCCTTCAAAAGTAAGATGCCTCAAATACGCATTTTCGCCTCGTACGCCACCGTCTTTTTCATCTTCAGGATCATTAAACTCGACCGGAATTTCAAATTTTGGAAGCAAAACTTCACGTGCCAAATCGAAAATTTCAATCTTATCTACAATCTCAGAGATATTCGAAATTGCCTCAGGCAAATTGGCAAAAAGCTGTTTCATTTCGTCTCCCGACTTGAAATAATATTCCTGATTCGGCAATCCGTAACGATAGCCACGACCGCGACCTATTGGTGTTGTCTGCTTTTCACCATCACGCACACAAAGTAAAATATCGTGTGCATTCGAATTTTCCTTATCTATATAAAAGGTGTTGTTTGTCGCTACAATCTTGACATCGTGTTTTCTGGCCAATGAAATCAATGAGTCATTCACCCTATTTTCATCTTCTTGATTGTGACGCATCACCTCAATGTAAAAATCTTCCTTGAACTCGTTTTTCCACCAAATTAAGGCTTCTTCGGCCTGATTTTCACCAATATTTAAAATCTTATTTGGAATTTCGCCATACAAATTCCCAGACAAAACAACAATATCTTCTTTGAATTCCTGAATGACTTTCCTGTCGATTCTTGGCACATAATAAAAACCTTCCGTATAAGCGATGGAAGACATTTTAGCCAAATTATGATAGCCTTTTTTGGTCTTCGCCAAAAGTACTATTTGGTATCCATTATCCTTAACCGACTTGTTTTTATGGTCTTCACAAACAAAAAATTCGCAACCTACTATTGGCTTCATCGGAACTTCGGTAGGCTCTTCACCATTTTCGATTGCCGCTTTATTCTTGGCTTCAGCCGCCTTATTATGGTATAAAATATCACGTACAAAATGAAAAGCACCCATCAAATTCGCATGATCCGTCATGGCAACCGCAGGCATTTTTTGTTGTGCCGCCGCTTTTACCAATGCCGCAATACTAATCGTAGACTGCAACACCGAAAACTGCGTATGATTGTGCAAATGCACGAAAGGCGCATCAATAAGTACTTTTTTATTCTCAGAAAGCTCTGCTCTTGAAACGGCTGGTGCTTGTTTTTCGCCAAACTGCTGACGGATTTTATCCGAAGCTTCCTTGAGATTGATATGTTTTAAACCAATGAGCTTAATCTCACTTGGATTCTTGCTTTGAAAGTCTTGAAAATAACTGGCAGGCACATCCAGTTCCTCTTTTGTGAAAACATCACGACGAATTAACTCTAGGAAACAACGCGTGGTTGCCTCGACATCGGCAGTCGCGTTGTGCGCTTCGCCAAAAGGTTTATTAAAAAGATAAGAGTGCAATTCCGTTAATGTAGGCAGTTTGAATTTTCCTCCTCGACCACCCGGCAATTTCAATAAGGAAGCGGTAACTTCGGTACAAGTATCTAAAATTGGCATCGAACTCATTTGGCTTTCCACTCCCATTCTATAAAACTCGCAACCCATAATGTTGATATCAAAACCTAGATTCTGACCCACAATAAATTTGGCTTTGCCTAAAGCGATATTGAATTTCTCCAAAACTTCTGCTAACGAAATACCATCGGCTTCTGCCAATTCAGTCGAAATACCGTGGATTCGTTCCGCGTCATACGGAATATTAAAACCTTCGGGCTTCACCAAATAATCTTGATGCTCGATTAGTTTTCCCATATCATCGTGCAACTGCCAAGCGATTTGAATACAACGCGGCCAGTTGTCCGTATCTGAAATGGGTGCGCCCCAACGCTTTGGTAATCCTGTAGTTTCGGTATCGAATATTAAGTACATATCTGGATTTGAAGTGTTTGTGATTTTGAAAAATCGCAAAAAATGAATTTCAAATTTAGTTTTTTTTAGGGTAGAATAGAAGTAAGTTATCAACAAAAAACAAATTTATTTTCCTGTACTATTCTCCTATTAAAACTACAATCACTTTCAACAAATCAGCTTGATAGTATCTTGTTAAAAAGATAAAAAGAGTCCGTAATGATTTTTTGGATGTCGTAGTATTTCATCAAAAAAAAATACTGAAATACGTCGAAAAAATATGCCATTAACTAAGAAAATCACATCGAAAAACAGTTTCAATGAAAGTGAAATAGTGAATTTAAAATTAAAAAATAGTTAATTTTAGTTCCGTTTAATTAAATATTCATAAATATAATAGCTTTTTAAAAGCTTTTTTTATCGATTCTACAAATATAAAAAACAGCAAGAAATTGATTTTTTATCATCTCTAAATAAAGAATCACACTTTTAAAAAAGAAACCCAAAAGATAAAAATCAGCAAAGAAATTCACTAATACGATTTTGGGTATCGTATATAATGCAATATTAAAAAATAAAGACTTGATTCTTTTTTTAGTTTTGCTTTCATTGTTATCATCTTAGCCAACTTGGCTATAAAAAAATACATTAAAAACATATTAAAATGAGTACTACATTATTTGACAAAGTATGGGATTCGCACGTGGTGCGTAAAATTGAAGATGGACCAGACGTGTTTTTTATTGACCGTCATTTCATCCATGAAGTTACTAGTCCTGTAGCTTTTTTAGGTTTGAAAGAAAGAGGAATTTCAGTATTATATCCAGAGCGCACTTTTGCTACTGCGGATCACAACACCCCAACTATAAATCAACATTTACCGGTTCAAGATGCATTATCTGCCAATCAACTTAAGGCATTAGAAGATAACGCAGCTGAATATGGTATTTCGCATTGGGGATTAGGTCACCAAAAAAATGGTATCGTTCACGTAGTAGGTCCTGAAAACGGAATTACTTTGCCAGGCGCAACTATTGTTTGTGGAGATTCTCATACTTCTACACATGGTGCTTTTGGCGCAATTGCTTTTGGTATTGGAACTTCGGAGGTTGAAATGGTGATGGCGACACAATGTATCATGCAACCGAAACCAAAGAAAATGCGTATCAACGTAAATGGTGAATTGAGTAAAGGTGTTGGTCCAAAAGACGTCGCATTGTATATTATTTCTCAATTAACTACTTCTGGAGGTACCGGATATTTTGCAGAATACGCCGGAGACGTTTTTGAAAACATGTCTATGGAAGGTCGTATGACCGTTTGTAACTTGAGTATCGAAATGGGTGCTCGTGGTGGTATGATTGCTCCTGACCAAAAAACATTTGATTTCTTAGAAGGAAGATTATATGCTCCAAAAGGCGAAGCTTGGACAAAAGCTGTTGAATATTGGAAAACCTTGAAAACAGATGCTGATGCAATTTTTGATGCAGAATTAAACATCAATGCCGCAGATATTGAACCAATGATTACTTACGGAACCAATCCTGGAATGGGAATTGGTATCTCAAAAAATATTCCAAACGCCAACCAAGTAGAAGGTGGCGAGGAAACGTACAAAAAGTCTTTGGCTTACATGGGCTTTGAAGAAAACGACGTAATGATTGGCAAACCAATTGATTTTGTTTTCTTGGGAAGTTGTACCAATGGTAGAATTGAAGATTTCAGAGCTTTTACAGAAATTGTAAAAGGCAGAAAAAAAGCAGATAATGTTACCGCATGGTTGGTTCCAGGTTCACACGTAGTAGAAGCTCAGATTAAAGAAGAAGGATTATTAGATATTCTTACTGAAGCTGGTTTTGTATTGCGTCAGCCAGGCTGTTCGGCTTGTTTAGCGATGAACGATGATAAAGTTCCTGCCGGAAAATATGCAGTAAGTACTTCCAACAGAAACTTCGAAGGTCGTCAAGGTCCCGGTTCAAGAACATTATTGGCAAGTCCGATTATGGCCGCAGCTGCAGCAGTTACCGGAAAACTAACAGATCCTAGAGATTTATTTTAAAAGATTTCAGAATGTATATTAACGATTTTTGACCCGAGCTTCAGCGAATTGGCATAGCATTTCAGATTTCGTTAAAATCGACACAACATTCAGTTTAAATTATAGAATATAAAATAATATTAGTTGGCGCTTAAGATTACATTTTCCTCACGGTAAATCAAAAATCAGAAATCGTTAATTAAAAATCAAAAATAAAATGGCATACGATAAATTTAATATACTTACCAGTAGTGCAGTGCCACTACCAATAGAAAACGTAGATACCGATCAAATCATCCCAGCACGTTTCTTGAAAGCTACTAAACGTGAAGCTTTTGGTGACAATCTGTTCAGAGACTGGAGATATAATGGAGACGATACTCCAAAAGCAGATTTCGTATTGAATGACGCAACTTACAGCGGAAAAATATTAGTCGGCGGAAAAAACTTTGGTTCGGGCTCTTCAAGAGAGCACGCAGCTTGGGCAGTTTACGATTATGGATTTCGTGCTGTAGTTTCCAGTTTCTTTGCTGATATCTTCAAAGGAAACTGTTTAAACATTGGTGTTTTACCGGTACAAGTGAGTCCGGAATTTGCCGAAACAATCTTCAACGCTATTGAAGCTGATCCAAAAACAGAATTGGAAATCAACTTACAAGAACAAACTATTACTTTGTTAGCAACTGGTGCAAAAGAATCTTTTGACATCAATGGATACAAAAAGAATAATATGTTGAATGGTTTTGATGATATTGACTATTTACAAAACATCAAAGAAGAGATTGTTGGGTTTGCCAATACCCTTCCTTACTAAAAAACAAACAATAAAAAAGCAGTTATCTTAAGCTCAATAGTATTGTTAAGCCAGATAACTGCTTTTACCTTTTTATAAAACACAACAGCAAGATTTCAAATTACTGAAGTCAAAACCACTTTTAGCATCAAATTTATAATGAAAAAAAGAAAAATTGAAATAATGGATACGACACTCCGTGACGGGGAACAAACCTCGGGAGTATCATTTTCTGCTGCAGAAAAACTAACCATTGCACAATTATTACTGGAAGAATTAAATATTGATAGAATCGAAATTGCCTCAGCACGCGTGAGCGAAGGAGAATTTCAGGGCGTAAAAGGAATTATGACTTGGGCTGATGAGAAAGAATATTCTAATAGAATAGAAGTTTTAACCTTTGTTGATGGCGGACTTTCAATAGATTGGATGAAAAAAACTGGAGCTAAAGTCCAGAATTTATTAACCAAAGGATCTCTTAACCATTTAACACATCAGTTAAAGAAAACACCCGAACAACATTTTACCGAAATTGCAGAAACAATAGCATTAGCTCAAGAAAACAATATTGAGACCAATGTATATTTAGAAGACTGGAGTAACGGAATGCGTAATTCACCTGAATATGTGTTTCAATATTTAGATTTTTTGACCAAACAACCCATCAAAAGAGTTTTATTACCAGACACTTTAGGCGTTTTAATCCCTTCTGAAACTTTTGAATTTATTTCGAAAATTATAACAAGATACCCTGAAACTCATTTTGATTTTCACGCACACAACGACTACGATTTAAGCATCGCAAATGTAATGGAAGCAGTAAAAGCGGGTATTCATGGACTACACGTAACCGTAAACGGAATGGGAGAACGTGCTGGAAATGCTCCTCTTGAAAGTACTGTTGCCGTAATTAATGACTTTTTACCGCAAATAGAAATCGGTGTAAAAGAATCTTCATTATACTCTGTGAGTAAATTAGTCGAGACTTTCACCGGCTATAGAATTCCTGCCAACAAACCTATCGTTGGCGACAATGTATTTACGCAAACGGCAGGTATTCATGCTGATGGTGACAATAAAAATAATTTATATTTTAATGATTTACTTCCGGAACGTTTTGGACGTAAACGAAAATATGCATTAGGAAAAACATCTGGAAAAGCCAATATAGAGAAAAACCTGCAAGAATTGGGGTTGAAATTAAATCCCGAAGACTTAAAATTAGTTACACAACGCATCATTGAATTGGGCGATAAAAAAGAAACGGTTACCAAAGAAGATTTGCCTTATATCATTTCTGATGTTTTGGACAGCCAGACTTATGAAGAAAAAATAATAGTAGCATCCTACATTTTATCCCATGCCAAAGGAATGCGCCCATCCACCACGCTATCTTTAAAAATAGATGGAGAAGTCATTGAAGAGCATGCACAAGGTGACGGACAATTTGATGCTTTTATGAATGCATTGGCAAAAATATATAAAAGCAAAAATTTAGAATTGCCAAAATTGATTGATTATGCTGTACGAATTCCACCAGGAAGTAGTTCTGATGCATTATGCGAAACCATAATTACATGGACGAATAATGAAAAAGAATTCAAAACCAGAGGACTGGATTCAGACCAAACAGTTGCCGCAATAATAGCAACCCAAAAAATGTTGAATGTTGTTGCTGCCCAATAATAAATAGAAATACATTAATATAAAATAGACCTAATGAAATTTAAAATAGCCCTTTTAGCCGGAGACGGAATTGGACCTGAAGTAATCCATGAAGCTGTAAAAGTTTCGGATGCTATTGCAAAAAAATTCAATCATGAAATCACGTGGACACCAGCTCTTACTGGAGCTTGTGCCATTGATGCCGTTGGAGTTCCTTATCCTGACGAAACGCATGAAATTTGTATGGCTGCTGATGCTGTTTTATTCGGAGCCATTGGTCATCCCAAATATGATAATGACCCAAGCGCTCCAGTTCGTCCAGAGCAAGGTTTATTATTGATGCGCAAAAAATTAGGCTTGTTCGCCAATGTACGTCCAACCTTTACATTCCCATCTTTAATTGACAATTCTCCGTTAAAAAGAGAACGCATTGAAGGAACTGATTTGGTTTTCTTGAGAGAACTTACCGGAGGAATTTATTTTGGAGAAAAAGGAAGAAGAGACGATGGCGAAACCGCTTTTGACAATTGCGTGTACACAAGAGCAGAAGTACAACGTTTAGCTAAGAAAGGTTTTGAACTAGCGATGACCCGTTCTAAAAAATTGTGTTGTGTGGACAAAGCCAATGTATTGGAAACTTCTCGTTTATGGAGAGAAACTGTACAAGCCATGGAAAAGGATTATCCTGAGGTAACTGTTAGTTATGAATTCGTTGATGCTGTTGCCATGCGTTTGGTACAATGGCCGAATTCATATGACGTATTGATTACAGAAAACTTATTTGGTGATATTTTAACAGATGAAGCTTCTGTAATTTCAGGTTCTATGGGATTAATGCCTTCAGCATCAGTAGGAGAACATACTTCATTGTACGAGCCTATTCACGGATCATATCCACAAGCAACAGGATTGAATATTGCTAATCCACTAGCGACTGTATTATCTGCAGCGATGATGTTTGAAGATGCGTTTGGATTAAAAGAAGAAGCAGAAGCTATTAGAATAGTCGTTAACAAATCATTGGAACAAGGAATTGTAACCGAGGATTTAGCTTCTAAAGACTCAAAAGCATACAAAACTAGTGAAGTCGGTGACTGGTTAGTTGCTAATCTATAAATTATAAAAACTATATTGTTTAAAAATTGAGTAATAGCTAAAACTACAACCTGAAGAACAACACACTTTTTAGCTTTTACTCAACTTTAAGCAAAATAATAAATAACAAAAAAGGTGTCAATTTTCATTGACACCTTTTTTTATAGCTAGAAAAAAATATTAATATCCTCCTCTGTTTCCACCACCACGGTTGTCTCCACCACGGCTGTTTCCACCACCATAACCACCGCGTGAATCTCCACCACGACTGTTATTGTTAAAACTTCTTCTTTCACCTTCTGGTTTAGGCTCAGATTTGTTTACTACGATTGCACGTCCTTGAACAGTAGCTCCGTTCAATTCGTCAATTGCTTTTTGAGCTTCGTCATCATTTGGCATCTCAACAAAACCGAATCCTTTACTTCTTCCAGTAAATTTATCAGTAATAATTTTAACTGAATCAACTGCTCCGTAAGCCTCGAAAGACTCTCTTAAATCTGCTTCCTCAATACTGAATGGAAGGCTTCCAACAAAAATATTCATATGTACTTATTTAAATAATAGAACAAATGTACTCTAATTTTTTTCTAATCTACTATATATTAGCTTATTTATGTTTTTATTTTAATTTCAAAAAAAGCAAATCAATATCGCAATGTAAATACTCATGCTAGTTTAGCAGAGCAACTCGTTGTAGATTACTGAACAAGAGAACTAACAACGGGAACCTTATAAAAAACTCCTTGTTGGAAATTAACAAAAGGATTGGCTAAAGAGTTATCGTTTGTATTTTTTGCATTAAACTTAAAAGTACCAGTGACAGTATTATTAATAGCGTCATATTGAGTTATCACAATCTGTCCTTCTCCAATACCAAAACCCGTGGAATAAGTTACTAATCCATTAGTAGCATCAGTAACCGCATAAATAGCTTTCTTAGACTCACTGGTTCCTAAAAAATAAGTTTGAGCAACAGTAGATGTAGTTTTTAAAGACAAAGTCTCATTTGCAGTAAAAGATTCTATAAGCAACGAGCCATCAGCGCCTAAAGTTGCTTTAGATTGCACGCCTCGCCAAAAAACATTGTCCTTCATTCCTTGAAGCGAAGGATTATTAAAAGTAATATTCTCTTCACAAGAGATTAAAGAAAAAAGCATAACAATAAACAAAGTATATTTTTTCATAAAATGCATCTTTTAGAGGAACAAAAGTATAACATTAGACCTTAAAAAAATAAAATTGCGCCAAAAAATAAAAACACAGCAATACCTAAAACATTACTATTCATTAAAATACCTATTGAATTAGTATTTATCGATAAAAAATGTATCTTTGCACCCTTAATTAATCGAGGTCGAGTACCTCAAAATTTAATCACAAGATTATGTCAGTAAAAATTAGATTACAAAGACACGGTAAAAAACAAAAACCTTTTTACTGGGTTGTAGCAGCAGATGCTCGCTCAAAAAGAGATGGTAAATACCTAGAAAAAATTGGTACTTACAATCCAAATACTAACCCAGCAACTATCGAATTAAACCTTGATAGTGCAGTAAAATGGTTGCACAATGGTGCTCAACCAACTGATACTGCAAAAGCAATTCTTTCTTACAAAGGAGCTTTATTGAAACACCACCTTGATGGAGGTATCCGTAAAGGAGCTTTAACTCAAGAACAAGCTGACGCAAAATTAGCTGCTTGGTTAGAAGCTAAAGCAGGAAAAGTTGACGCTAAAAAAGAAGGATTGACTAAAGCACAAGCTGCTGACAAAGCAAAAGCTTTCAAAGCAGAACAAGAAGTTAATGCTAAACGTTTAGCTGCAGCTGCTCAAGCAGAAGCTGACGCTATCGCTGCTGCAACTCCAGCTGTTGAAGAAGTTGCTGAAGTTGAAGCTGAAGAAGCTCCTGCTGCAGAAGAAAATAACGAAACAACTGAAGCATAATTTTAGAAGGCGAAGATGCGTAAAGAAGATTGTTTCTACTTAGGTAAAATCGCTAAAAAATTTAGTTTCAAAGGGGAAGTTCTTGCCTATTTAGACACAGACGAACCTGAGTTATACGAAAACTTGGAATCAGTGTTTGTTGAATGCAACAAACACTTGGTTCCTTTTTTTATTGAAAGCAGTTCACTGCACAAAAACGACTTTCTTAGAATTCGTTTTGAAGATATGAATACCGAAGAAGATGCCGATGCTGTCATAGGCAACGACTTATATCTTCCCTTAAATATGTTGCCAAAACTTACCGGCAATAAATTCTACTTTCATGAAGTAATTGGTTTTGAAGTTGAAGACAAACGCCTTGGTATTGTTGGAAAAATTGAATCCATAAATGACACTACTGCTCAGCCATTATTTGAAGTTTTAAACGGCGATGTAGAAATTCTTATTCCTATGATTGACCATTTTCTTGTAAAAATTGACAGGGAAAATAAAAAAGTCATCATGGACTTGCCTGAAGGATTAATCGAAATGTATCTTTAGAAAAGTTTAATCGATTATTTGTTTATTCGGTTAATCGAAAAAATCGTTAATCTAAAATCAAAGTATTCAGTTGCTAAAATCTGCAATCAAAAATCGTTAATCTTCAATCTGAAATCTCTATGTCCCAATTCCGCTTTAAACAATTTTCAATCCAACAAGATCGTTGTGCCATGAAAATTGGAACAGATGGCGTTTTACTTGGTGCATGGACACCCATTGAAAACAACCCTTTTAGCATTTTAGATGTTGGAACCGGAACAGGCGTAATCGCTTTAATGCTTGCACAAAGAAGCAACGCAGAACAAATTGACGCTTTGGAAATCGACGAAGAAGCATACGAACAATCTGTACATAATTTTGAAAACTCCCCCTGGAGTGATCGCTTATTTTGTTTTCATGCCGGTTTAGACGAATTTGTAGAAGAACCAGAAGACGAGTACGATTTAATTGTTTCCAACCCTCCATTTTACACTGACGATTACAAATCCGAAAACGAGCAACGCGATTTAGCCCGTTTTGCTGACGCTATGCCTTTTGAAGATTTAATTGAAGCTGCCGCTTTACTACTTTCTGAAAACGGAATATTCGCAGTAATCATTCCTTTCAAAGAAGAAGAAAATTTCTTGGCTTTAGCCAATGAATACAAACTGCATCCAATTAAAATCACTCGCGTAAAAGGAACTCCAACTTCCGAAATAAAGCGTAGCTTACTCGCATTTACCCGAAAAGAAACTATTGATTTTCCAATTGACGAATTAATTATCGAGACTTCAAGACATCAATACACCCCGGAATATATCGAATTGACAAAAGATTTTTATTTGAAAATGTAATTCAGGATTTTACTAATCTACAGCAACCATTTCATTTAACACAAATTTCAAACAACATTTATTATTTTATTGTAAATTAGTAAGCCTCGATTTATTTTTTAAATCAAAGTTTAAAGTACCACTTATTTGATTTCGAAATTCGTCATTTTTTCTTAAAAACAAAAAAATATAACATTTGTTAATGCTTTTGTTATATTTCTTTACGTAAATTTGCATCATATAAAAATTACCTAACCATGAGACCAGATCTATTTCAAGCACCAGATTATTATAACTTAGACGATTTACTAACAGAAGAACACAAACTAGTACGTGATTCTGCCCGTGCATGGGTAAAACGTGAAGTGTCTCCTATTATAGAAGAATATGCTCAAAAAGCAGAATTCCCAAAACAAATCATTAAAGGTTTGGGTGAAATTGGCGGTTTTGGACCTTACATTCCGGAAGAATATGGTGGCGCAGGTTTAGACCAAATATCGTATGGTTTAATTATGCAGGAAATTGAACGCGGTGATTCTGGTGTTCGTTCCACTTCATCTGTACAATCTTCTTTAGTGATGTATCCAATTTGGAAATATGGGAATGAAGAACAACGCCAAAAATACTTACCTAAATTAGCTACTGGAGAATTTATGGGCTGTTTTGGATTAACAGAACCTAATTACGGCTCTGATCCAGGAAGTATGATAACCAACTTTAAAGATATGGGCGACCATTATCTATTGAATGGTGCCAAAATGTGGATTTCAAATGCACCATTTGCTGATATTGCTATTGTTTGGGCAAAAAATGAAGAAGGAAGAATTCACGGTTTAATCGTAGAGCGCGGAATGGAAGGTTTTTCTACTCCGGAAACGCATAATAAATGGTCACTTCGTGCGTCCTCAACTGGAGAATTGATTTTTGACAATGTAAAAGTACCTAAAGAGAACCTATTACCAAATAAATCTGGATTAGGAGCACCACTTGGTTGTCTTGATTCAGCGCGTTACGGAATTGCATGGGGCGCTATTGGAGCTGCGATGGATTGTTACGATACGGCGCTGCGTTACGCTAAAGAAAGAATCCAGTTTGACAAACCTATTGCAGGAACACAATTACAGCAAAAGAAATTGGCCGAAATGATCACTGAAATCACTAAAGCACAATTATTGACTTGGAGATTAGGCGTTTTAAGAAACGAAGGCAAAGCAACAACGGCTCAGATCTCAATGGCCAAAAGAAACAATGTAGACATGGCGATTCACATTGCTCGTGAAGCTAGACAAATGTTAGGCGGAATGGGAATTACAGGTGAATATTCAATCATGCGACACATGATGAATCTAGAATCCGTAATAACCTATGAAGGAACCCACGACATTCACTTACTGATTACAGGAATGGATATTACTGGAATTCCAGCCTTTAAATAGTAATCAACAACTATTAAAGTATTTATAAAATTGATCGAAAAAGCTTCTTGGAAACAAGAAGCTTTTTTATATTTACATAAAAATACCACTCATGAATATTGAAACCATCAACAATAGCATTCAGCCCCAGAAAGAACTATTGTTACAACATTCTTTATATAAAAAAGTAAAAAACATAGAGGACTTACGGTGTTTTCTTGAAAACCACGTCTACGCCGTTTGGGATTTCATGTCTTTATTAAAAGCATTACAATCTAAATTAACGTGTACAACAACTCCTTGGTTTGCTACTCAAAATCCTGAAACCAGGTATTTAATAAACGAAATAGTACTTGCCGAAGAGTCAGATTTGACAATTGATGGCCGTCGTCAAAGTCATTATGAAATGTACATTGAAGCTATGGAGGCTTGTGGCGCAAATACAACCGGAATTGAACATTTCTTATCCGAAGTAAATTCGCTAAAAAACATCTTTGTTGCTATTAAAACAAGTAACTTACACCCAAACATCAAGGCATTCCTAGACTTTACCTTTAGAGTTATTGACGAAGGTAAATCTCATGAAATTGCTGCAGCATTCACTTTTGGAAGAGAAGATCTAATCCCAAGTATGTTTACCGAAATTTTGAAAAATTTTCAAGAAAATTTCCCGGAAACTGATTTGAGCAAACTGATTTATTATTTCGAAAGACATATCGAATTAGATGCTGATGATCATGGTCCAATGGCTATGAAAATGATTACGGAGCTTTGCGGAACAGATGCTCAAAAATGGTCAGACGTAGAAGAAATTTCAATTTTAGCATTAGAGAAACGCATTGGACTTTGGGATGCTATCGAAGAAACGATACTAATGAATGTTGAATTGGCATAAAACCAATACTTTCAAATAAACGTAACTATTATTTAGAAATGAGTAACACCAATTTTTAAAATAGTGAAAAATCAATTACAAATAATAGTTGCGTTCTTTTTATTCCTTTTGGTAGCGGGCTGTAGCACTGAAAGTCCCGTTCCTAGTTCAACAATTATACCTCCACAAACTCAAACCAAATCCTACACTTATTTAGCCCTTGGAGATAGCTACACCATTGGACAGAGCGTTTGTGAAACGTGTAGATTCCCCGCACAATTATCAAAAAGCTTAGGCAATTTAAATTCGAACAATACCTATTCTTTAAAAATTATTGCACAAACCGGTTGGACTACCACCAACTTAATTTCGGCCATAAATACACAAAATCCAACTTCAAATTATGATTTAGTAACACTGCTAATAGGCGTAAACAATCAATATCAAAACAAGCCTTTTTCGTTATATGAAAAAGAATTTCCTGAATTAGTAAACAAAGCTATTGCTCTTGCAAAAGGGGATAAAACGAATGTAATTGTGGTTTCTATTCCAGATTATGCTTATACTCCTTTTGGTCAAGCATCAGGAAATCAAACAACAATTTCTACAGCAATAGATCAGTATAATACTTTTGCAAAAAAATACTGCGATGACAATACGATACTATTTATAAATATAACTGACATCACCAGACAAGGTTTGACCAATAAAAATCTAGTAGCTCAAGACGGATTACATCCTTCGGAATTAGCGTATTCTTTATTTGTAGAACGAATTGTGCCAAAAGCAGTAACTATTTTACTAAACTAAAAAATGCATCTTGTTTTAGAAACTCGATGCATTTTTTTAATTTTCTGGAGCCAGCTCCAGTTCTAATCCTTCGAGGCTTTCTGTAATTGGGATTTGGCAGCCCAAACGACTGTTTGATTTTACGTAAAATGCTTCTGATAGCATGGCTTCCTCATCATCGCCCATTTCTGGTAAAGCCACATCATTAAGAACATAACATTGACAAGAAGCACACATGGCCATTCCGCCACAAGTTCCTTCTACAGGAAGTTCATAGGCTTTACATAATTCCATGATATTCATAGCCATATCTGTAGGAGCTTGTAATTCATGCACTACTCCTTCTCTATCTTTAATTTTTATTAATACATCCATAAATCAGTTGTGAGTTATAAGTTATGAGTTTCGTAGAGGCAACGGCAAGACCAGTCCTTTTAAGACAAAAGCACACTACTTAAGTAGTTTTTTTTCTTAAAAGGAACAAATCATAAGCCTTTACAGGATATTTACAACAGTTTCAATTTGGGGAGCAAACTTTTTAATGGTAGTTTCCACACCTGCTCTTAGCGTCATTTGATTCACACTACAACTCGTGCATGCCCCTTCTAGACGCACTTTTACGTGTTTGTCGTCTTCGATGGAAATTAGTGTAATATCACCACCGTCAGAATTCAAAAAAGGTCTGATTTCTTCCAGTGCTTTTTGAACTTCTACTAATAATTCTTCTGTTGTCATTTTCTTTATTTAAAGATTGAAAGATTAGAAAATTGAAAGATTCTAATTTTTATTTTTTTACTGCTGAACAACCGGCCATAGTTGTAATTTTCACAGCTTCAGTGGCAGGTAAACTTTCGTTTCTACGGACTACTTCTTGAACTACATTTCTAGTAATTCCTTCGAAAACTGTTTCAATAATAGAACCCGTTTGCATTGCTGCTGGACGACCGTAATCTCCTGCTTCACGTATGGATTGTACGATTGGCACTTCGCCTAGAAATGGAACTTCTAGGTCTTCTGCAAGATTTCTAGCTCCTTCTTTTCCAAAGATATAGTACTTATTTTCAGGTAATTCTTCTGGTGTGAAATACGCCATATTTTCAATAATTCCTAAAACAGGAACATTTATAGCTTCTGACATGAACATAGAAACTCCTTTTTTGGCATCGGCCAAAGCTACTGCTTGTGGAGTACTTACTATTACAACACCCGTAATAGGCAATGATTGCACGATAGAAAGGTGAATATCACCTGTTCCCGGTGGCAAATCGACTAACATAAAATCTAATTCTCCCCAGTCTGCATCAAAAATCATTTGGTTCAACGCTTTAGAAGCCATAGGTCCTCTCCAGATTACTGCTTGACTTGGCGCTGTAAAAAATCCTATAGATAACATTTTTACTTCGTAGCTTTCAACAGGTTTCATTTTTGATTTCCCATCAACCGTTACTGAGATTGGTTTTTCATTTTCTACGTCAAACATGATTGGCATAGATGGTCCGTAAATATCAGCATCTAGGATTCCTACTGAAAAACCCATTTTTGCTAGTGATACCGCTAAGTTTGCAGTCACAGTAGATTTCCCAACTCCTCCTTTACCAGAGGCAACACCTATAATGTTTTTTATTCCTGGAATTGATTTTCCTTTTATTTCTGGCTTGTCTGGGACGTCAACTTTACTATTGATTTTTATTTTAGCTTCAGGAGAAACTAATTCAAGAATTGCTTTTTTGATATCGTCTTCAGCACGTTTTTTAATATGCATTGCTGGTGTGTGTAATACTAAATCTACTACAACCTCATCGCCAAAAGTAATCACATTTGCTATTGCGCCACTTTCAACCATATTTTTCCCTTCTCCAGCTATAGTAATCGTTTCTAAGGCTTTAAGAATGTCTTTTCTATCTAATTTCATTTTTAGTTAACTTTTTTCTATTGGCATTTTAGCGCCAGAATATTATCTTTATTTAAACTGATTTCAGATTACAAAGATACTATGAAAAGTTCTTATTATAAAGGATTTGTATTGCATTTATTGATGAAGAAATTGAGCGCGATTATTAGCGAAATTATTCTTTTGACTCTAAAAAACTTACAGTAACGAACCGAAAAAGGTCACTCAATACGAACCTGAGGTGTCCAAAAATGTTCTTCAAAATCCATGATTTGATTATCAACAACAGTTATTCCCTCGTTTTCCAGTAATTGCTGCATGAGATTAGTTCCGTCAAAATGAAGTTTTCCAGTCAACAATCCTTTTCGATTGACCACCCGATGCGCTGGAACATCTTCAAGATTATGCGAGGCATTCATTGCCCAGCCCACCATTCTAGCAGAGCGAGCCGTTCCTAAAGCTTTTGCTATGGCGCCATACGAGGTGACTTTTCCGTAAGGAATTTGTCTTGCAATTTCATATACACGTTCGAAAAAATTATCGTTTGCCATGGGTTACAAAATCAGATATTTCGGAATTTTAATTCGGCTTAAATACTACACCAAATAATATCGAATAATATTAATCAATGTGATTAAAGCGATCAAACCTGTTATACTTCCTATGATTGTGTTCATGTTTTTCATCATATAATCCGTTTTGCCTTCTATTTTCTGGAAGAAAGTGATGTATAAATAAAAAACTAGAAAAGAACCTAATACCACTCCTGTTACAAAAATAAAAACATGAGAAATATCAAAAACAAACAATTTATAGGAAGCCAAAGTAACACTTACAAAAACATAATACGGAATAGGGAAAAAATTAAGTCCCGAAAGCAACATTCCGAGAAAAAAACGGGTAGATGTACTTTTCTTTTTAATTTTTCCTTTTTTAGCCTTTGGCTTTTTGGCGATCAGCAAAAAATAAATAGTCAATACAGAGAAGATGACAAATCCCACCTCTCGCAATAAAACAATCACATCTGGTCTACCATCAATATATCTAGCAAACAATATGGCTAGTGTAGCTTGGCAAAAAATTACAATTACTGCTCCTAAAACAAACCAATAAGCGCTTGTCTTACCTTCTCTCATATTCACTTTGGCAGCCGTCATATTGATTAATCCCGGAGGTGTAATCCCTACAAAAGCAGTAACAAAACCCAAAAATAAGGAAGTAATTAAATTCATAGACAAGATTCAAATATTCAAAAAAGAGAAATTATTACAGATATAAATGTAAACTTATTCTTTAATTTTAAATCGAATATACGTAATTGCTTTGTTAACTTCCAAATATTGTTTTTCATAAAAAGTTTGAAATGCAGTCACTTCCTCCGGACTTCCTTCATTAACATACACATTGTGATTCGCATATAAAACTTCGTGCCCTTCCCCGTGTAACAATCCTAAAGTATAACCATGCATGAACTCGCTATCTGTTTTCAAGTTTACAACGCCGTCTTTTTTGAGAATTTTTTTATACAACTGCAAAAACTCAGAATTCGTCATTCGGTGCTTCGTACGTTTGTATTTGATTTGTGGATCTGGAAAAGTAATCCAGATTTCGTCCACCTCGTTTTCAGCAAAAATATGATTGATTAATTCAATTTGAGTTCTGATAAAAGCTACATTGTGCAATCCAGTCTCCACAGCTGTCTTTGCACCACGCCAAAAACGCGCTCCTTTGATGTCGATTCCTACAAAGTTTTTATTTGGATATCTTTCGGCAAGTCCTACTGAATATTCTCCTTTTCCACAGCCTAATTCCAATACTAATGGATTATCATTTTTGAAGAATTCCGAATTCCATTTGCCTTTAAGCGGAAATAAATCTCCTACTACCTCTTCTCTCGTTGGTTGAAAAACGTTAGTAAATGTTTCGTTTTCCTTGAACCTTTTTAATTTATTTTTGCTTCCCACTTTTTTAGAATATTTTTACTTCGTACCGTTCGACCAATAGGCCTCAGGTGGCAAAATTAAGGAAATATATAAGACTGAACAGCCTAGAAGCAAAAAAATGAAAAAACGTTTTGAAAATTAGAGTAATGCTAAACCGTTCAACTCTTAACATCCTTGTTAATTCACTTTTAAACCATGCATTATTTCTTTATCTTTATATAAATAACCATGCTATGAAAAACTTTGTTTTATCCATCGCAGTTCTATTATTTGGTTTTTTACTTGCCTTTGCTTACCGTAATACCAACACAACGGTTGACGAAACTTCCCTTGTCTATACTTTATCAAAATATTCCATTAATAAAGCTACTACACAAATTGACAGCACTTTTATTCCTGTGTTTTTTAAAAAATATCCCAATCTAAAAAAATACCAATCCGATGTAAAAGCGCTCTATAAAAAACGAAATTACACTTCAATTTGGTTTGACAAAAAAGGTCTGATTGAATTTGCCAACTTATTATATTCAAAGGTTAATCAGCTAGAAGAAGAAGGTTTAAAATCTCGAATAGCCTATAAAGAAAAAATTGATGCTGTATTTAATAGTTCTCATTCAGATTTATCACAGATTGAAACTGAACTTATGCTGTCCTACATGTATCTTTTTTATGCTAAAAAAGTATTCCGGGGAATCGATACTGAAAAAATAGAAGAAATGGGATGGTTTTTACCGCGAAAGAATCTATCCTATGAAGATCTTTTAGACTCTTTATTGGTATATCCTAAATTACTCGGAAAAAATGAACAAGAACTTTTTGGACAATATTACAAACTGCGCGACGTATTAAAAAGATACCGCCAAATAGAAAAAAACAATGATTGGAATCCCATAGTAATAGATTCTTTAGAAAAAATATTCAAACCAAAGGACAGCTCAAAAACCATTGGCCAAATAAGACAGCGACTTGTCGTTATAGGTGATTTAAAACAAGACTCTAAAAGCAACATATATGACGAGGAATTAATGGCTGCCATATTGAATTACAAAAAAAGAAATGGCTATAAAATGGATTATCTCATTGCAGCCAAACACATTCAACGCATGAATATACCCATCGAGAAACACATCAAAACTATAGTAGCAAACATGGAACGCTGTCGATGGATTAGCCCAAATCTCACAAAATCAAAAGAATATATCATTATAAACATTCCATCTTACAAACTCTTTTATAAAAAAGATGGAGTGCCTATATTAGAATCAAAAGTGCTTGTGGGTAAAAACATGACCGAAACGGTTGTTCTCAGCAGTAATATAACTAAAATAGTATTTAGCCCTTATTGGAATATCCCCAAAAGTATCATTGAAAACGAACTCAAGGACGCTATCGCACGGGACGAAAATTACCTAGAAAAACACAATATCGAATGGAACAAAGGGAATGCCAGACAAAAACCAGGACCCAAGAACTCTTTAGGATTGGTTAAGTTTGTCTTTCCAAACTCTGATGCTATTTATTTACACGATACGCCGTCCAAAGATTTATTTCAATACGAATATCGAGCTTACAGTCATGGTTGTATTAATATCGAAAAAGCCAAAGAACTAGCTTTTTTAATTTTAAAAGACGATCCAGACTGGCCTACAGAACGCATCAATGAAGCTATGAAAGGTGAAAAAGAAACGCCTTATATCCTAAAAAAGAAAATTCCAATTCACATCGGTTATTTCACCGCTTGGGTCAATGATGCTGGAGAAATAAGTTTTTACAACGACATCTACTTAAGAGACGACCGCTTAGCAGAACTCCTATTCTCTGATGATTCTAAGTAAATGTATTCTTTCTATGTAATGTTTTTATCATGGCATCTGATAAGAATGCATTTACTTTTTATAAATTACAAAGCTTGTGGCTCTTTAACATTTATCTATTTTGTTAAAAAAACTATCCAAATCAGTAAAATCAATGGATGAAGTCTTTTTATTAAAACTATTTTATTTTAAGTGTTTACTAATCAATTTATTATAAAAACGTTGCTTTTTTTAATTACATTTATATTCTAAAATCCAACTTATGAAACCAAAACAATATCCAATTAAAACACAACTCCTGTTGGTATCGTCCATTTTGTTGCTAGGCGCGTTTAACTCTTCTGAAAATCCAGACCCGCTCCTTTCCGGAATCAACAAGGAAAACATGGATATATCCACCAAACCAGGTGACAATTTTGACACCTATGTCAACGGAACCTGGAAAAAAAACACTAAAATACCAGATGACAAAGCCTCTTATGGTGCTGGTTATATGGTTTATGAAAAATCGCAAGAAGACGTAAAAGCGATTATCGAAGCTTCCTCCAAAGGTGATTTTGCACCTGGTTCCGATGAACAAAAAATTGGAGATTTCTATGATGCCTACATGGATATTAAAATGAGAGATCAAAAAGGAATTAGCCCCTTACTTCCTGAATTCAAAAAAATTGATGCAATAAACAACTACACTGATCTAGCTGCGTATTTTGGATATGCCAATAAATCTGGAAGCAACATTCCTTTTTCAGTTTCGGTTATGGAAGATTTAAAAGATCCAACGCAATACATGCTTATTTCTTGGCAAGGTGGTTTAGGATTACCCGAAAGAGAATATTACTCTCTTGAAGATGCCAAGTCTAAGGAAATTCAAAAAAAATATGTAATCCATATTGAGAAGATGCTACAACTAGGCGGAATAGCCAATGCTCCTGATTTATCCAAAAAAATCATGGCATTAGAGTCTGTTTTGGCGGCCCAACACATGAAAAAAGAACAAACCCGAGAGATCGTGAAACTGTACAATAAATATGCTATTAAAGATTTGAACCAACTCATGCCTGATTTTAACTGGGCTAGCATGTTACAGAATGCCGGAATTATAAACCAGCAAAACATCGTTGTTGCACAAGTTGATTACATTAAATCGCTCAACACCATCATAAAAACAACACCTTTAACCACTTGGAAAGCCTACCTGAAATGGAACGCCATTCATGGATCGGCAACATCATTGAACACCGCTTTAGACAATGAGAATTTTGACTTCTATGGCAAGACTCTTAACGGAGTACAAGTACAACAATCGTTATGGAGAAGAGGTGTTGATAGAGTAAACAATAGTCTTGGTGAAATCGTTGGAAAAGTATATGTGAAAAAACACTTCTCTCCTGAAGCCAAAGTACAAGTGACACTTTTAGTTAAAAATCTTCTTAAAGCCTACGGGGAAAGCATAAAAAATCTTGACTGGATGAGTCCAGAAACTAAAAAACAAGCCTTAGACAAGCTATCTAAATTTACCCCAAAAATTGGTTATCCTGACAAATGGAGAGATTATTCAACCTTGAAAGTCGTAAAAGGTGACTTGTACGGAAATCAACAAAAAGCGACCACTTTTGAATACAACAGACAAATTAATAAGTTAGGAAAACCTGTTGACAGAACTGAATGGGGAATGACTCCACAAACTGTAAACGCATATTACAATCCTCCACTTAATGAAATCGTATTTCCTGCAGCTATATTACAACCTCCATTCTTTGATATAAAAGTAGAAAACGCAGCAAACTATGGCGGAATTGGGGCTGTAATTGGCCATGAGATAGGCCATGGTTTTGACGATCAAGGAAGCACCTTTGATGGAGATGGAGTGTTGCGCAATTGGTGGACACCGGAAGATTTAACTGCTTTCAAACAAAAAACGGGCGCATTAGTAGCGCAGTACAACATGTTCAAAGCATTTCCTGACCTTAGTGTAAATGGTGAATTTACGCAAGGAGAAAACATAGGCGATTTAGGTGGATTATCAATTGCCTTAAAAGCTTACAAGATGAGTCTGGAAGGAAAAGAATCGCCAGTTTTAGATGGTTTCACCGGTGAACAACGCGTGTTATTAAGCTGGGGACAATGTTGGTTAGATAAAACTCGTGATGAAGCTTTGCGAAATCAAATCGCTACTGATCCTCATTCTCCGGCAAAATTCAGAGTTAATGGTGTAGTCCGAAATATTCCTGAGTTTTATACTGCTTTCAACATACAGCCTACCGATTCCTTGTATCTGGCTCCAGAGAAAAGAGTCAAAATCTGGTAATCATAGGATTTAAAGCTAATAAAAAACCTCTGTTTAAACAGAGGTTTTTTTTATGTAAAAAATAATCCGACAGGTACTATTAAATAAATTTATTGTTTTGATTTTAATGTTTTTATCAGCTCATCTTCCAAGAATGATTTGACTTTTACAACTTCATTCGAGCTATCATTTGGAATCGTCATGGACAAGACGTACTGTTTTATTTTCCACTCTTGACCTATTTTCACTAAAACGCCTGACCCACGGCAAATTTTCATTTGAGTATTCAACAATTCGTCAAACCAAGCTAATTTACCCGTTTCATCAAAATAAATATGGCGTTCCAAAGATGTAAAATTCCATGCTTTTCCTTTATCAAAATGTGGTTTTGCATACGCTTGAAAAGCGATTTTGTTCCAATTCTCCGTCGCATCAGTACCAATAAAAACAGCGTCAGCTGTCATTAAATCGAAATAATTGTTATAGTTAGCTTCCGCTGCGGCTTTATGCCAAGCATCGAGTGTCGCATTGACATTTGCTTTTGAAACAGTTTGATTCTCCATCATGCTTTTGCATCCAGATAAAGTTACAACGACAAGAACAGCTAGTATTTTTTTCATATTGTTGGGTATTTATTCATAGTTTTTATTCCATCTAATTTTATTTTTCATTCTACATTAATTGCCAGTACAGACTATATAATTCCTTTATTACGCTTTTCAGTCCTTTCAATCTCATAAGAAAACAAAATCTAAAGCAGTAACATACTCCTAAAATGATTTCTGCATCCTCATTTCTGTTTGAAATAAAGATAGCATAAAAACATACGGTTACGAAATTAATCCTATAAAACTAGCTTTTCTATAAACTGAATTTCGATTTCAAATCAAAACCACAAGTTCAAAAAAAAATGCAAAATGACCCCAAAATACGAGAATAGTACCCTTCAAAACTTTTGAAGTAAAAACTTAGAAAATTCCTCTAAATTCTTTCATAATTTTTGGATTTAGACGTTCCTATTTGATTCAAGACTCAGCTTTAAAATCAAAACAAAATTTACAACTCATTAACTACCAGATTTTTAAAAATTTATTACTTTCATTCTTGGCAGTTCAAAGTAGAATTTTGCTCATAGACCACATTAATCTGGGAAACCAACGGCGGTAATACATATTGAGTTTTGATGTATTTTTGTCTTGCTTTAGACAGAAAGATTTAAGATTTAAAGTTCGAATTATGAGAAAGTTACATTACCCACTATCACTTGTTGTTTTTATACTGCTTTTTACCATCGCTTCTTGTAAAAAGAAAGAGACACCTCTTGCTGCCAATACTGAAACCAGTTTAAATACAATAGAAGTTGCGTTTGATAGCACCCAAATTAAAACCTTCTTTGGAAAATATCCAAAACTACAACCTTACCAAGTAGAGGTTGAAAAATTATACCGCAAGCATCAGTTTCATTACATCTGGTTTGACAAGGATGGCCTTAACGAATTTGCTGGTTTGTTGTACAATAAGATAAATAATTTGAGCAAGGAAGGTCTAGAAACCGTGATTCCGTACAAGGAAAAACTGGATAACATCTATGACAATCCTGAAGAAAATCAAAAAGCAACTATTGACACTGAATTGTTGAGTTCAGCATTATACTTTTTTTATGCTGACAAAGTATATGATGGTATCGACGCTCAAAAAACGAAAGATTTAGGTTGGTTTTTGCCACGAAAAAAGCAATCGTATGTCAATTATTTAGATTCGTTGTTAATCGACCCTTCGTTAATTCAAAAAGAAGAAAAAGGAGTATTAAAACAATATTATCTATTAAAAGAAGTCTTGCAACAGTACCGCAAAATAGAAAAAAATGGAGGATGGAAATCCATTGCTATTGACACAACAATCAAATCGTATAAACCTGGTGACAGTGCAACGGCAATTGCACAAATCAGAACCCGTCTTTTTATCACCGACGATATTTCCCGAGATTCTAAAAGTGCCGTATATGATGATGAATTGGCCACTGGAATTTTAAAATTCAAAAAGAGAAGCGGTAATCTCCTCAACAAAACAATTCTGCCAGAACATATCAAGTACATGAATGTTTCTGTTGCAGATCGCATCAAAACCATTATGGTAAACATGGAACGTTGTCGTTGGATTTCTAATGACATTACCAAATCAAAAGAATTGATTGTAGTAAATATTCCAGCTTATGAACTAACTTTTTTTAGAGATGGAAAACCAGAATTACGATCCAAGGTAGTCGTGGGAAAAGCCATGCACAAAACGGTAATTTTTAGTGCGCCGATGAAATACATCGTATTCCGACCGTATTGGAATGTACCCACCAGTATTTTGAAGAGAGAGATTCTTCCTGCCATTGAAAAGAATCCAAATTACCTCGCCGAGCACAATATGGAATGGAAGGACGGCAATGTAAGACAAAGACCTGGTCCAGAAAATTCATTGGGATTAGTCAAGTTTTTATTCCCTAATTCAAATGCAATTTATTTGCATGATACCCCATCCAAAAGTTTATTCGGGAAAGAAGATCGCGCTTTTAGCCACGGATGTATTCGTGTGGCCAAGCCAAGAGAACTCGCAGCCATGATTATGAAAAATGATCCAAAATGGAATCCTGAAAAAATCGAGACCAAGATGAATAGTGGAGACGAATATTGGTACACTTTAAAAAATAAAATTCCAGTCTATATTGGTTATTTCACCGCTTGGGTAGATACTGAAGGCGTAGTTCATTTCTATGAAGATGTTTATAAAAGAGACGAAGCATTAGCAACTTTACTTTTTGACAAATAAAAGACACTCTCTTTCTCCA
This sequence comes from Flavobacterium sp. KS-LB2, assembly GCF_036895565.1. NCBI lineage: Bacteria > Pseudomonadati > Bacteroidota > Flavobacteriia > Flavobacteriales > Flavobacteriaceae > Flavobacterium > Flavobacterium sp. KS-LB2. Next base: position 3,170,102 of record NZ_CP145904.1, read on the forward strand.
GAGAATAACAACCAAAAAAAAATGACACTATCTTATTTAGACAGTGTCATTTTTTTGTTTGCCAAAAGGCAACTATTTAATACGCTTTCTGTTTTTCGAAAGCAGTGTCCAACACTTTTTTTATTTTGTCCAATGCACCGTGAAATGCTTTTTCGGTAGTATCGGCATGATTAGTAACCGCTACTGCTTGCATATTTACTGGACGAGCTTCGATAAGGCATCGTTTGTCATTGATACCAAATTTATCACTGTTCTCATCTGCAAGGTGCACCTCTAAACGGGTTACTTTATCTTCAAAACGCGCTAAAGCGGTTCCTAGTTCCTCTGCAATATACGCTTTCAAACGTGCATGTCCTTCTACATTATTGTCTGTGTTGATCTGTACTGTCATGTTTTATGTATTTAATGATTGTCTCTCAAATTTACCGAATGAAGTACGAAAAACCGAGTCAATTAATAAAACATTATGAAAATCAAGAGGCCCTATTCAATAAAATTATTAAATAGGGTATCAAAAAAAAACGCCATTCTTTCGAATAGCGTTTTTTGAACTTCTTATCAATTTGTGATATGATTACTTTGTTCCTCACAATCCCTTTACAATTTTTGCAATTCCTTAATACCCATATTGTAAAGCGTAAAAGCCTGAATATCCACATTTTCCTGAATGGTTGCCGCCACGGATTTTCCGGCGCCATGTCCTGCATTGATATCAATACGGATTAATGTTGGGTTGGTTCCGGTTTGTTTTTCCTGTAATTCAGCAGCAAACTTGAAACTGTGCGCTGGCACTACTCTATCATCATGATCGCCCGTTGTCACCATTGTGGCTGGATATTGTACTCCTGCCTTAACGTTGTGTACTGGAGAATACCCTTTGATGTAGCTGAACATTTCCTTGCTATCTTGCGCCGTTCCGTAATCATACGCCCAACCTGCACCTGCGGTAAAGGTGTGGTAACGTAACATATCCATCACGCCTACTGCCGGTAAAGCAACTCGCATCAAATCTGGACGTTGCGTCATGGTAGCGCCCACAAGCAATCCTCCGTTTGACCCACCACGAATGGCAAGATAGGAAGGCGACGTGTATTTTTGAGCAATCAAATATTCTGCTGCTGCGATGAAATCATCAAATACATTTTGTTTTTGCATTTTGGTTCCAGCATCGTGCCATTTTTTCCCGTATTCGCCACCGCCACGTAAATTAGGCACGGCATAAACGCCTCCGTTTTCCATCCAAACGGCATTGGCAATACTGAAACTTGGTGTCAAACTCACGTTGAAACCTCCGTAACCATAAAGCATTGTTGGATTAGTTCCGTCAAGTTTTAACCCTTTTTTATGCGTTATAATCATTGGGATTTTAGTTCCGTCTTTGGAAGTATAAAATACTTGTTTAGACTCGTATAGTTCGCTGTCGAAATCTACTTTTGGTTTTTCATACACCGCCGAAGTTCCTGTTGCTGGTTCGAATGAAAAAATAGAACCCGGTGTGATGTAATTTGTGAAAGAATAGTACAATGTTTTTTCTTTTTTCTTTCCACCAAAACCACCTGCAGTTCCTACGCCCGGCAATTGGATTTCACGCACCAATTTTCCTGAATAATCATATTGTTTCACCACCGAAACGGCATCTTTCATATAGTTCGCAAAGAAATATCCGCCACCTGTTGATGGAGACAACACATTCTCCGTTTCTGCAATAAAATCTTTCCAATTTTCCGGTTTCGGGTTGTTAACATCGACGGTAACGATACGTTTGTTGGGCGCATTCAAGTCGGTTTCTATGAATAATTTCCCGCCTTCGTTTTCGATGATGTTATTGTCACTTTTAAAATTATCTACAATAGTTACAATAGGACTGTTCGGTTTTGTCAAATCCTTGATATACAATTCGTTTCCGTAAGTAGAATTAGACGCTGTAATAACCAAATAACGGTCATCCTCAGTTACACCACCACCTACATAACGGCGTTTTTGATTGGCACCAAAAATGACTTTATCGTCTTTTTGTGCGGTTCCTAACTTGTGGAAATACAGTTTATGTTGGTCCGTTTTAGCTGAAAGCTCGCTTCCTTTTGGTTTGTCATAACTGGAATAGTAAAAACCTTCGTTTGCTTTCCAAGAAACTCCGCTGAATTTCACATCAACAATCGTGTCTTCGATTATTTTTTGGGTGATGGCATCCATGATGATGACTTTTCTCCAGTCGCTTCCGCCTTCTGAAATGGCATAGGCTACTTTAGAACCATCTTTAGAGAAATTTAATCCGCCAAGCGAAGTGGTTCCGTCTTTAGAAAAAGTGTTTGGATCCAAAAACACGGTTTCAGTTCCTTTGGCATCTTTTCGATACAACACTGATTGGTTTTGCAAACCATTATTTTTATAGTAATACGTAAAATTACCTTCTTTGAAAGGCGCTCCTATTTTTTCGTAATTCCACAGTTTTTCCATTCTTGCTTTCAAGACATCACGAAACGGTATCTGGGCCAAATAACTATAGGTAACTTCATTTTGAGCTTTTACCCAAGCGCCTGTTTCAGCAGATTTATCGTCTTCAAGCCAGCGGTATGGATCTGGTAGTTTGGTATCAAAATACGTGTCAACGGTTTCCCCTTTACTAGTAGTTGGATAAGTTAGCGGTTTTTGATTTTGTCCAAAAGTTGCTATTGCAGAAGATACAGCCATTATTAAAAAAGTTTTTTTCATTAGGTTGTTTTTTAGTTTATTACAAAAATAGGGAAATAGTTAGTGTTGTAAATATGGAAAAGTCTTAAATAAAACTAAAAAAGCGCTACTCTTTCGAATAGCGCTTTTTGTTTTTTTGAAGAAAATGAATTACAAATTAAAATTCACACCCAAAACGATGTTCCTTCCAATGTTTGGAATGCCATCCGTTTTTAAACGGGAAAGGTGTGCGATGTATCTTTTATCAAATAAATTGTTTCCGTTGATGTTGACATCAAAAACAGTTTTACCCAATTTTACAGTTCCGCCAAAACCCAAATTTACCAAGTTATAGCCATTCGATTCTGTCTCAAATCCGCTTACATTTTTTTGATTAAATGTGCTGGAAACGTTTAAAGTAGCAAAGCCATCTTCTAACCAATTTTTGATTTTGAATTCGGTTCTAATGGTGTTGTTCCAATTATTTGCCGGAATTAACGGTAAGTAATCTCCGTTTTGTTTTTCGCCGGTTACAGTTTCAAAACTAGTTTCAAAATGCAGCCAATCTAATGGATGCGGGTGAAAATGCAATCCGATTTCACCTCCGTATAATTTTGCGTTATCCTGAACATAGTCGAAAACAGCATTTTCATCTCGCACTTCTCCTGTTGGCGAGGTGTAGATATAATTGTTGATGTGATTGTAAAATCCGTTCACAAAAAACTCAAAATGATCCGTTTTGTATTCTAAATTTAAATCCGTTTGCACGTTTTGCTCCGTTTTCAAATTACTATTTCCTACTTCATAGCGATTTGTTCCTTCATGTACTCCATTAGAAGTTAGCTCCGCAAGATTTGGCGCTCTAAACCCAGAGGCAACATTTAAACGCAAGGTAATATCATCGGCCAAATTAGTTTTGTAACCCAAAGAAGCATTAAAACTATCGTATGATTTATCGATAGCTTCAAAGGAACCTTCTTCACCTGCAATTCCTTGTGCATCCGTAGTAACTTTTCGATTATCGAAACGCAATCCAGCTTGTAAGACATTGCTTTTCCACTCATAATTTGCCGTTCCAAAAAAACCAAAATCATTTGTAACTGCATCCGGAATTAAATATTCTTCTCCTAAATTTGTATTGGTCTGATACATTCCCTGAACACCCACAATGGTTTCTATTTTTCCCATTTTAGGCAAATGGTATTTTGCATTGTAATTGAATGTTTTCAATTTCATATGCAAAACAGCTACATTACTGTCTTCGAACTCACTTCGATCATTAGCAACATAACCCAAATCAACATCCAATTTTGATTTTTCGAAAAAGAAAACATTATTTAAACTCAATAAATGATTAAAAACGCCTTGTTTAGGAAATCCCGTTTTCTTGCTCGTAGATTGGTCTGATATACCATCCTCTGGAATTCCTAAATCCAATTCATTGTAATTGTACCGCAATACGCTGGAGAATTTGGCATTGCTGTAGCCAATTCCTGTTTTAAAATCGGTTTCATTATAACGGGTATTAGTCACTCGGTCACCACCAGCAATTTTATAATCAGAATGCGTGTTGTAACTTCCACGAGCCATGAATTTCCAGTTGTCTGTAGATGTTTTTAAACCCAAAGAAGAACTGCTTCCGGCAGTATTCGAAAAATATTTTTGACTGAAGTTCGCTTTAAAAGTATTTGCATCGGCAAATTTTTCTGGGTTAAAATACAAAACACCACCCAAAGCATCGGAACCATACAATAACGAAGCCGGTCCTTTGATTACCTCAACGCTTTCTATTCCTGAATCGTTTAATCCCAAACCGTGTTCGTCGCCAAACTGTTGATTTTCCATTCGAACGCCTTGCGAATAGACCAAAACGCGATTGCCGCTCAAGCCACGGATTACCGGTTTACCTATAGAAGTTCCGGTAGAAACCTGAGAAACTCCGGGAATAGTAGCCAATCCTTCGATTAAAGTGGCCGTTCCTTTTCGTTGCAAATTTTTGATGCTTTCATGCTCCACTTTCATGACGTTTTGCGATTGAATTTTGTTGAAAGCCGTAGAGACGATTACTTCATCCATTTCGAAAATTGCTTCTTCAAGAATAATATCAAGTGTGTTTTCTTTTTGAAGACTGTTTATGGTTTTATTTTGGGTTGCAAATCCTACGAACGTAAAACTGATTTTTAAGTTTCTATTTGGCAGATTGGAAAATGTATATTTTCCATTTTCATCTGTAGTGGTTCCTTTATGCAATTCTGATGCATACACTGAAACGCCTTTTAGGGGTTCATTTTGTAAATTGGTTACGATTCCCGAAAGGGTATTTTGTGCTTGAAGCATCGCTGAAAACCCTAAGAATAGGGCTATGATAAATTTTTTCATTGAAAATGATTGTATAGTTCTTCCTCTCCACAGCTCTCTCCAAAGGAGAGCGAGCCCAGACCGGAATTATTTAGTAAATAAAATGAGTCGTGCTAAAATAAATTCAACAGAAGCTGAAATAAATTCAGCTTCAACTATTTACAGGTGGTCCGCGATGGGAGTACAAACTGCCGGAAAACGAAATAACCGTTTCATTTACAGTAAAAAAATAAGGGATTTCTTTGCTACTGGAGCGCAATTGATAGGAGAAATCCTTTGGAGTAATGTAACTACCCAAAGCAAATTCGCAAACAAAACAATGATCTAATTTGTGGTGCTGGTGCGTAATCTCTGTACCAGTAACATTGTATTTATGATGGCATTGCTTTTCAGAAAGTTGCTTTGCTAGATGCTCATAGGTATGCAATGATTGGAACAGCATTGAAAACAACACTGTAATAACCAGAGAAAGACTTACTATGAGTTTATTCTTTTTCATTCGATCCAAAGATAACAAAAACAAGAAAAAAGAAAACCATTTGTCTCACAAAAAATATTTTTGCGAAACAAATGGTCTCCTTTTTAAAATAAAAATTGATTTACACCAATTTGGCCTCAATCAAATATTCGGCAATTTGTATCGTGTTTGTCGCAGCTCCTTTTCTCAGATTATCTGCAACAATCCACATATTCAATGTGTTTTCCTGGCTTTCGTCACGACGAATTCTACCTACAAAAACTTCATCTTTCCCTTGTGCATACATTGGCATTGGGTACGTATAAGTGTCATTATTATCTTGAACTACTACGCCATCGGTATGATGCAAAATGTTTCTCACTTCATTTACGTCAAAATCATTCGAGAATTCTACGTTTACCGCTTCACTGTGTCCGCCTACAATTGGCACACGAACTGCAGTAGCTGTAACAGCAATTGTATTATCGCTTAAGATTTTTTTGGTTTCACGAACTAGTTTCATCTCTTCTTTAGTGTATCCATTTTCTTCAAAAGAATCGCATTGTGGAATCGCGTTTCTATGAATTGGATATTTATAAGCCATTTCACCTGAAACACCTGCATACTCATTTTCTAATTGTTGTACTGCTTTTACACCCGTTCCAGTGATGGATTGGTAGGTAGAAACAATTACACGTTTAATGTTGTATTTTTTGTGCAAAGGTGCTAAAACCAAAACCATTTGGATAGTCGAACAGTTAGGGTTCGCAATGATTTTATCTGCTACAGTCAATTCAGTTGCATTAATTTCCGGAACGATTAATTTTTTGGTTGGATCCATTCTCCAAGCTGATGAATTATCAATAACGGTAGTTCCTGCAGCAGCAAATTTTGGAGCCCACTCCAATGAAGTATCACCACCCGCAGAGAATAAAGCAATATCTGCTTTCATATCTACTGCCGTTTGCATGCCAACTACTTTATATTTTTTACCCTTATATTCAATTTCTTTACCCACTGATCGCTCAGAAGCAACGGGAATTAATTCTGTTACAGGGAAATTTCTTTCTGCCAAAACTTTCAACATTACTTCGCCAACCATTCCGGTAGCGCCTACAACTGCTATTCTCATCTTATATTTGTATTATTGAATATTAAATTTGAAGTACAAAAGTAACTAATATTGAAACCAAAACAAGTAGCTTCACAAAAAATAACAAAATGTTATAAATACAACAATTTGCCGTTTTCTATTTTTGTATAAAAAGAAAAACCGCCTCTTTTAAGAAACGGTTGAGTCCTGAAATGCATTCAGGATAAATTAGAATATTTACTGTAGAGGAAATTATTTTTTCAATAAATCTCTAATCTGAGTCAATAATTCTTCTTGAGTTGGTCCAGCTGGAGCAGCTACAACAACAACTTCTTCTTTCTTTCTAGCTTTTTCAGCAGCTCTTAACACAACGAAAATAAAGAAAGCAATAATGATGAAATTAATAATCGCCTGTACCAAGTTTCCGTATGTAATTACAGCGGCACCGGCAGTTTTAGCAGCAGCTAAATCTGCATAACTGTTTCCGTCCAAGGTTACGAATTTCTGGGTAAAATCAATTCCACCAGTCAATAAACCTACAATTGGCATAATAACATCATCAACGGCAGACCCAACAATTTTACCAAATGCACCACCAATAACAACTGCAGTTGCTAAACTTAAAACGTCTCCCTTCATTAAAGAAGCTTTAAAATCACTGAAAAATCCCATAATTTATTTTTTTAGGTTAAAATTTATCTTTGCAAAACGAATTTAATAAAAATTTTAACACAATTAACAGTCGTTTACCCAATATTTAATTACTCTCTGTAAAACACCCGTTTCACTCGTTGAGAAATACTCGTCAGAATTTCATACGGAATTGTGTTTAATTTTTGTGCCATATACGTTACCGTTGGGCTTTCGCCAAAAACAATTACCTGATCACCTTCTGAACATTCTATTTCAGTAACATCAACCATTAGCATATCCATACAGATACTGCCAACAATAGATGCTTTGGACTTTTTAATCGTTACAAAACCTACACTATTTCCCCAACTTCTGGAAATACCATCGGCATACCCAATAGGAATTGTGGCAATTTTTGTAGGTTTCTCCGCAATGAATCGCCTGCCATAACCCACACTTTCACCGGCATCAATACTTCTGATTTGTGAAATCACGGATTTGAGTGTACCCACATTTTCCAACTGTTTTTGTTCTTCGGGATCATTCGAAACGCCATAAAGACCAATTCCCAAACGCGCCATATCGTATTGGGAATCCGGATAATTACTGATTCCGGAAGTATTCAAAATATGTCGCAACGGTTTTATTTGCAATTCTGACATCAATTTAGACGATAGCTTTTCAAATAAATCAATTTGTGAATGTGCAAAATCCTTGAATTCCAAGTCATCACTTGTGGCCATGTGTGATAAAATACTTTTTACTTTAACGGTTTGATTTCCTTTTAAAGTGGCAATCAAATCATCAATCGTATTGTTCTCAAAACCCAAACGGTGCATTCCCGTATCGAGTTTGATGTGTATTGGAAATTGTTTTAAATTCTTTTGTCCCGCAATTTTAAGGAATTCATGAAGTCCCTTTAAACTATAAATTTCAGGTTCTAATTGGTGTTGAATAATCGCAGAAAAACTAGTCGTTTCAGGATTTAATACCATAATTGGCAAATGAATTCCAGCGCTTTTTAGGGAAATTCCTTCATCGGCAAAAGCCACACCAAGATAATCTACTTTATGATGCTCTAGTAATTTAGCTATTTCAAAACCGCCATTTCCATAACCAAAAGCCTTCACCATCACCATAATCTTAACATTGGGCTTCAATTTTGATTTAAAGAAATTCAGGTTATGGCTAATCGCATTCAGGTTGATTTCCAGAACAGTTTCATGTGTTTTTTCCTCTAATAAAGAAACAATTTCTTCAAATTGAAACGTCCTCGCTCCTTTGATTAAAATAGTCTCATTGGCAAAATTCAGATCATCAAATTTTGATATAAACTCAGCTGTAGTGGCATAGGTTGTACAATTAGCAAATTTTCTCTCGAATGCTTTGATTGTTTTTCCAATTCCTATCACACGATCTATTTTATTCGAAACAATCAACTGAGAGACTTTAGTATACAATTCGTCATTTGACAAACCGCTTTGAAAAATATCCGAAAGAATCACCGTTTTTTTCTTGTATTGCTTTTGACTTTCGAGAAAATCCAACGCTATTTTCAACGACTGAAAATCAGAACTATAACTGTCATCAATAATACTACAATTGTTTATTCCGTTTTTGACTTTTAAACGCATTTCTACTGGATAGAGCAATTCCATTCGGTTTTGAATGGTTTTTTCATCGTATTTAAAGTACAGCAAAACCATCAAACACGAAATAGCATTTTCAACAGCTGCTTCATCCTGAAAAGGAATTATCAATTCAGTTGAACTGCCTTTGTATTGGTACCGAATTGTGGTTGAGTTATTTTTTGACGCTATCTTAGCGACAACAACATCCGCGTCTTTAGAGTCAAAACTCCAGGTAAACGCTTTTGTTCCTAAAACAATAAACGGATCAATCCTTTGGTTTTTTTGATAAATAACCACCTCTGAATTTCCAAAAAGGGTCATTTTCTCTCTTATTTTATTTTCTAAATCCAGAAACCCTTCATCATGTGCAGATCCAATATTAGTAAGAACTCCAATGGTAGGTTTAATGATTTTTTCTAATTTTTCCATTTCAGAACCGGTTGAAATTCCCGCTTCAAAAATCCCTAAATTGTGTTTTTCATTGATTGCAATGACTGATAACGGAACACCAATTTGTGAATTGTAACTCTTTGGGCTTCGAATTACATTATAATCAGGACTCAATAAAAAATTAAGCCATTCCTTCACTATCGTTTTCCCGTTACTTCCTGTCAATCCAATAATGGGAAAATTAAAAAGACTGCGGTAGTTGGCCGCAAATTGTTGCAAAGCGGTTAGTGTGTTATCTACAACAAAAAAATTAGCTTTTCCCTCACATTCTTCTGGAATATGAGTTACTACAAAATTTCGAACACCCATTGCAATCAAATCCTTGATGTATTGATGCGCGTCATTATTGGCTCCGACCAGTGCAAAAAATAAAGTTTGAGGTCCGTTTTGCAACGAACGACTATCTATTGCAATTGTTTCTATAGCCAAATTAGTGTTGTCACCAATAAATGTAGCTGGAATATTTTGAATACTTTTTAGGATTTTCTGGCTCATGGAATTAAAAAGAGATTGAAGTAGATTTCTGGTATAGGAATTATTCTTTTACTAGTTCACTATTTGTAAAACTTCCTCAAAAATAACACTTCTTTTCAAAACGAAGACTTAGAAATGCTTATAATTATAGCCAATTCAGTTTATTTATAAAAAAGAAACAATAGCAATAGCTTTACTAATTTTGGCAGATTACTTATATTTGTTTTTAGATAAAATTAGCCGTTTTGAAAAAAATACTTCCCTTGTTTTCTTATGTGTTCCATCCGATATTCATACCGGCAATGGCCACGTTGCTTTATCTTTCTTTTAACAATACTGAGTTTGTGAATCAAGAAAAATTATTTATTTTTTTTCAAGTTCTGGTTGTAACAGTGATTTTACCTTCTTTGGTATTTTTATTATTGCGTACTGCAGGAAACATAGATTCTGTTATGCTTGCCGAAGTATCCCAACGCAAAATCCCTCTAATAATACATTGTTTTTTACTCATTCTACTCGTAAAAAAAAGCATTACAATTGACAGGTATCCAGAGTTGCATTTTTTCTTTTTAAGTGCGCTTTTAAGCACTATGCTGGCACTTATCTTATTGTTTATCAATATAAAAGCGAGCCTTCACCTGATAGCAATCAGTTCCTTAACAGTATTTACAATTGGATTGAGTTTACACTTTCAAATTCAAAACACTATTCTAATTACTGTACTAATCCTGCTGAATGGCTTTGTAGCTTCTTCCCGATTAGAAATGAAAGCACACACAACTAAAGAATTGATTATAGGTTTTATGCTAGGCGCTGTACCTCAGTTGCTTTTATTAGTACTATGGCTATAAAATGTAGAAAATAATTCCAATATTCAAAGCTTTCATGTTTACTGGTTCGCCATTTACTTCTGCCGATTTAAACAATGAATTTAAACCATAATACGCATATAAATTAATGGTATTGTAGCCTGCAGAAATATAAGTCCCGTATTGCATTTTATTAAAATCTTTATTCCCTGTAACAACCACTTTCCCTTCAGATCCATTAAAAATAGATCTATCATAGAGCAAATAACTTAGCTTAAATCCTCCATAAATACGCCAAAATTTATGACTTTCATAGGTAGATGTTCTCAACCTGAACTCCAAAGGAACATCTATAGAAAGTAGTGAAAACTTGTTTTTGTCGTAAGCAGTTTCGGAATCAATATAGGTGTAAACTTGGTTTTCACCAAATGATGTAATAGCGAGATTTTGATTAAAATTGTTATATGTAAAACCAACACCAGAGGCTATAGCGACAGTTCTCTTTTTATTGATGGGCATATCTCTTAAAAAACCTGCCGAAAGACCCGAAGAAAACTTACTTTGAGACAAGCCAGACGGCTTATCTCTCAAAATGTTATACGTTATACCAAAATAAAACTGATCCTCTCTATATAAGGAATCAACCTTTTTTATCGGAATATTTTCAGTTGTTGCATCTTCTTGCGAAAAAGCATTCAAAACCGATAAAAGAAGAAAACAACTCAGAAAAATACGCATATTATTTTTGGATTTAAATGGAGTAAGGACTTTTCAAAACACATTTCAGGTTTCAATTCTCACATCATGACAGTACAAATATACCATTTTGATGGTTTTTATATTGGTAATACCAACAAATAAAAGTTTAGAAAAAGGACTCAGTATAAAATCGCACTACTTAAAAATGTGCACTACTTAAAATTCATCAAAAATAATTAACATATTGACTCCTACTAGTGTAATATTTTTCAAGTAAATTGCTTGTTAAAAAATTAAAACTAATATTTTTACTTTAAAAAAATTTTCGATATCTCAAAAACGTCTTTAAATCAGACTTAAAAACAATACAACCATGCAAATTGGAATTATAGGATTAGGAAAAATGGGCTTCAACCTTGCTCTAAATCTAAAGCGAAACGGCTATGAAGTAGTAGCCCAAGATGTCAATACGGACTTTGTGGCAAAAATAGGGCAAGAAGGAATTAAAACTGTATTTACAGTTGCAGAGTTGTGCCAAAAATTGAATCATCGAAAAGTGATTTGGTTAATGGTTCCTGCAGGAGAAATTGTAGATGGCGTCATCAACTCTTTACTTCCTTTTTTAGAAAAAAACGATATTATCATTGACGGGGGAAACTCTAACTACAAAGATTCCAAACGCCGTTATGCACAACTGAAAGAACTTGGCATCGACTTTTTAGATTGTGGTACTTCGGGCGGAACATCAGGTGCTTTGCATGGCGCTTGTACAATGATTGGCGGAGAACCCGCAGTTTTTGAATATGTAGCAGCCGTTTTCAAAGCTATTTCTGTAGAAAACGGACATTTATACACTGGCGCAGCTGGAAGCGGACATTTTACGAAAATGGTTCACAACGGAATCGAATATGGAATGATGCAATCTATTGCCGAAGGTTTTGAGGTTTTTGAACATTCTGAATTTGATATTGACTTCGAAAAAACAGCTAAACTATTCAATCACGGATCGGTGGTACGCAGTTGGTTAATGGAACTTACAGAAAATGCATTCTCAAAAGACCCAAAATTAGACAGCATCAAAGGAATCATGCACTCCTCGGGCGAAGGAAAATGGACATTGGAAACCGCTTTAGACTTAGGCGTACCAACTCCAGTTATCGCTTTATCAATCATGATGCGTTACCGTTCCCAAATGCAAGATACATTCTCTGGAAAAGTAGTAGCGGCACTTCGAAATGAATTTGGCGGCCACGCAGTCGAAAAAAACGAATAATAAATGGCAACCAACTACTTCGAACCTAATTTTTAATTTCTCAAATTCAAGTACATGTCAATAGTAATCTTAATTGCAAGTATATTTTTATTACTTGTCTTGATATCAGGCATAAAACTCAACGCCTTCCTTTCCTTGATTATTGCTTCTTTTTTTGTGGGAATTACTAAAGGTATGCTCTTTCCTGAGCTCCTAAATTCACTTCAACAAGGAATTGGCAGTACTTTAGGTTCATTGATTATAATTATTGCCCTTGGCGTTATACTGGGAAATATCCTTTCAGATAGTGGAGCGGCACAACGGATTAGTGCAGTAATGATCAAAACTGTAGGGATTAAACACATCAAATGGGCGATGTTGATTACGGGTTTTGCCGTGGGAATTTCGATGTTTTATAACGCTGGTTTTGTGATTTTGATTCCAATGGTTTTTGCTGTTGCAAAAAGTACGAAGCAACCTATAATTTATCTAGGCATCGCGATGGCATCGGCACTTTCGGTGACCCACGGTTTCTTACCTCCTCATCCTGGACCTACCGCCATTGCCGTAATTTTCAAAGCTGACATTGGTAAAACCTTGTTGTATGGATTGCTAATTGCTATTCCGACTTTATTGATTGCCGGAATTATTTTTCCAGAATTCATAAAGAAAATTACCGCTAATCCACCCAAAGGATTATTCGAAAGTAAAACATTCACAGATAACGAAATGCCCTCTTTTGGAATTAGTATGCTAACAGCTTTGATTCCAGTTATCCTGATGGCGATGGCAACAACCAGCGAATTAACCTTAGCTGAAGATTCCTCTTTGCGTTACATGCTAGGATTTATTGGCAATCCAACCACTTCAATGCTCCTTGCAGTAGTATTTGCTATTGTTTTTTTAGGTATCAATCGCGGTCGAAAAGTGCAAGATATTATGGATAAATCCAGTTTAGCATTGAGTTCAGCAACTATGATAATTATGATAATTGCAGCGGGTGGTGCTTTCAAACAAGTGCTTATCGACAGTGGTATTGGCACAGATTTGGCAGTTTTTTTCGAAACATCAACACTTTCACCTCTAGTATTGGGCTGGCTTGTAGCAACAATTATCCGAATCGCATTAGGCTCAGCAACTGTAGCAGGACTAACCGCGGCGGGAATTGTTCAACCATTGGTTGTGAGTTCTGGAATAAGCCCTGAACTGATGGTATTGTCTATTGGAGCTGGAAGTTTAATGTGCTCTCATGTGAATGATACAGGATTTTGGATGTTCAAGGAGTATTTTGGCATCAGTATTTCGGATACATTCAAAACCTGGACCGTCATGGAAACTATCATTGGAACTATGGGATTGATAGGTGTACTCTTGCTTAATCTGCTCGTGGGATAACCCAAATACAACTAAAAAATGAATTTATTTTATATTGGTATCGATATTGGCACTACAGCAACCAAAGCCGTGTGTTTTGATGTAACCGGAAAAGTGATTCAAGAATACAGTCAGTCCTATGCAATGTACCATCCAAAACCGGATTGGAGCATTCAAAAACCAGATGAAATTCTAGCAGCTGTTTTGAGATGCATCCAAGAAATCACAAAAGGGATCCAGCCTGAATTCATCAGTTTTAGTTCGGCTATGCAAAGTATACTCGCCATTGACCAGGATGGAAAACCGCTGACAGATGCAATCATTTGGGCTGATAATAGAGCACATTCATTAGCCGAAGAACTAAAAGAATCAGAACAGGGAAAAAACTTCTATCAAAAAACGGGAATTCCTATTCACACCTTTTCACCCATGACCAAAATTGCATGGTTAAAGGAACACGATGCACTCATTTTTTCTAAAACGTACAAATTCATAAGCATCAAAGAATATATTTGGCATCATCTCACCGGCGAATACGTGATTGATTCCTCAATGGCTTCAGGTACTGGGCTCCTGAATATTCATAGTCTACAATGGGAAACCGATATTTTAGAATATTTAAAAATAGAAGCATTCCAGCTATCTACAATTGTAAGTCCCACCCATCAAAGCATAGGATGTTTAGATGGTTTTCATTATATTTTGGGTGGTGGAGATGGCACATTGGCAAATTTAGGAACTGGAGCTATGGAAGCCGGCCGAATAGCATTATCTATTGGAACTAGTGGCGCGGTACGTTTACCTATTGACAAACCTTTTATTGATTCTCAAATGCGAACACAATGTTACCATTTGATGGACACACAATATTTAAAATTAGGAGCGGTAAATAATGGCGCTATTGTTTTGCAATGGCTCAAAGAATCTATCTTACAAACAAATACCTCTTTCGAAGAATTATTCAAGCAAGCTGAAAAAATACCTGCAGGGTCCGAAGACTTACTTTTTGTTCCGTATTTATTAGGTGAAAGAGCACCTATTTGGGATGCCTCAGCACAAGGAACACTTTTAGGAATCCGCATAATCCATACGCAAGCACATTTGGTTAGAGCCACATTAGAAGGCATCTTATTCGGATTATTTAGCGTTACCGAGCTATTGTTGCCTGATCCCGAAAAAAGACAAGAAACTACTATTATGGCTAGTGGCGGTTTTGGAAAAAGTGCTCTTTGGTTGCAAATGGTCGCTGATATTTTTCAAATGAAAGTCATTGTTGCCGAAACAATCGAAGCTTCGGCTTGGGGCGCTGTTTTGATTGGTTTCAAAGCTAGTGATATTGCCGTTCCATCCGAAAATAAAGTTGGAAAAACCTTTTTACCAAACGAAAATCATAAAGAAGTTTACCAACAAAGCTTTAAAAAATTTAAAAAGATTTATCCTTTATTGCAAGGTGTTTAAAAGAAAGTAATCCTTAGCATTTTTGGACTATCCTTTTTTATTTTATTGGCTAAACTAAAAAGTTTGACGCGCTGTAAACAAAAATGCTCCCTTTTCAGGAAGCATTAATTTTTTTGCAGAGAGGAAGGGATTCGAACCCTCGATACAGTTACCCATATACTAGCTTTCCAGGCTAGCTCCTTCAACCACTCGGACACCTCTCTATTTCGGTTTGCAAATAACACGAAAAAATCTGACTTAGAAAAGTAAAATCTGAATATTATACCATTTCTCCTCGCAAAGAAGTCTCAAAAATAGTTTTGAAGTCTTTTGAATCAATTTTTTGACTCAATAAATACATTAATTTTGTGATCGCAGCCTCTGTAGTGATGTCTTTTCCAGAAATTACTCCTATTTCTTTCATGCCGGTACTAGTCTCGTACTGCCCCATATTGACGCTTCCTCCTGAACATTGCGTTACATTAATGATGTGTAAACCTCTATTAATTGCTTTTCGTAATACATTTAAAAACCAATCTTCGGTAGGTGCATTTCCAGCGCCATAGGTTTCTAAAACAATCCCTTTCAGATCTGGAATATCTAAAATTGCAGATAATACAGCTTCGCTAATACCCGGGAAAATTTTTATAATCGCAACATTATTATCTAAGTTTTTATGAACTAGAAATTCTTTATTCTGGCTATTTACTAAGAACAATTCTGGATTTAATTTTAAATGCACCCCAGATTCAACTAATTCAGGATAATTTGGCGACGTAAATGCTTTAAAATGTTCTGCATTTATCTTAGTGGTTCTATTGCCACGGTATAACTTGTATTCAAAATAAAGACACACTTCACTGATAACTGGTCCATCATCATTTCGTAAAGAGGCAATTTGAATAGCCGTGATTAAATTTTCTTTAGCATCCGTTCGTAAATCGCCAATTGGTAATTGAGACCCCGTAAAAATAACTGGTTTCGATAAATTTTCGAGCATAAAACTCAATGCTGATGCGGAATACGACATAGTATCAGATCCATGAAGCACAACAAATCCGTCAAAGTCGCCGTAATTTTCCTCTATAATTGAAGCAATTTTAGCCCATTCGTTAGGATTCATATTAGAGGAATCAATAGGATTTTCAAAAGAAATAGTCTCTATCTCACAGTCTAATTGTTTCAATTCCGGGATACGCTGTAATAATTTGCTAAAATTGAAAGCTTTGAGCGCTCCCGTCTCAAAATCTTTTCTCATACCGATAGTTCCTCCGGTATAGATTAAAAGTATTTTGGCTTTATACAACATTGTGGTATTTTAATTTATTCACCACAGGATTAGCATACATAGCAAGAAAACCATCTAAGGCCACTGGATTGTCATGATCAATTCGCATTTCAAGTCTGCGTTCGAATAATGATTTTTCATTTTCGGTATATAAATGAGCAAAGCGATTGGTTTTATTTACAATATCAAAAGCAATGAAATTTGTTGGCCATAATTTGTAATTACTCAATATTGCATCGTCAATTACTTGTGCCAAAGCTACAATTTGCTTGTTTGAACTGTCATTTTCAGCTTTGATGGCTTCAATTTCAGTGTTTAATACTTTGCCTACATGTATGTGAATTCGTTTCTTTTGTCCCAAAGCGCCACTAAGAATCGTCATGAAATCCTCATTCTTTTCTTTGACATAGACTTCATTATTGGCCTCAGCCATCAATTGTGGCATCTTCAAAGCATCAGTAGGATCGTATTCGTATGAAATAGAAACTGGTACAATTTTTATTTTCTTGAAATAATCCATCAAATTATTTTCATCAGAACCCATTCCAAGCATTTTCAAAACACCCGGATTTGTCTCGTCATTTCCGTCTTTAGTTCTTCCTTCACGTTGTGCAATCCAAACGGAACGGTTTTCATGTTGCAATAAATTCCCAATATATTCTGACAGTAATTTAGAACTTTGCAACATTTCTCTTGGTGTTAAGCCACGCTGTACAAGAAAGTTTCGATTCAGTTTTGCTAATGTATTCAAAAATGCTTTTTTGACTAAATTATCTCCAATCGCTGAAGCGGTCATCACTAAACCGTGTTCGAATAGCGCCGTGTTTAACAGCGTCGTATCTAAAAGAATATCGCGATGATTTGATATAAATAAGTAAGATGTATTGGGTTCTAAATTTTCAAAACCAGAAGTCGTTAGCCCATCTGAGCTTTTCTCTAATACTCTTTGTACGGATTGGTAAATGAAATTACACTGAAAATCACGAATAGAATGCGTTTTTCGAAGTTGTTCTTTCCAAACTTCGTCTGCAACATCAGGAAAAGTAAAATTCATCAATGCTTTCATCATTGGATGATTAACCACATTCTGAAGTGCTTCGTTTATTTCGGAATCATAAAAAGGCCGAATAGCGTCAAATCTTTGCATTATAGTTCTCAATTGTTTAATTAGCAAATGAACAAAAAAAATATCAAAATAAGGTGAATTCTGCTTTAAATACCAAAAATAGCTTTGGAATTCTCCGTGGTTATTGCCGAAATCTCATTTGCCGAAAGGCTATAAATTTGGGCTAACTTATCGACTACATTAACAATATAACTGCTTTCATTTCTTTTTCCTCGATACGGAATCGGGGCTAAATAAGGGGAATCTGTTTCTAGAACAATGTGTTTTACATCTATTTGATTCAAAAACTGATCGATTTTTCCGTTTTTGAAAGTCACCACACCGCCAATTCCTAATTTCATATTATACGATATCGCTTGCAAAGCTTGCTCATAAGTTCCTGTAAAACAATGAAAAATACCAAACAATTCTGGTGATTTTTCTTCCTCTAAAATTTCAAAGATTTCATCAAAAGCTTCTCGACAATGAATAACTATGGGCAATTTATAATGTTTTGCTAATTGTATTTGTTTCTTGAAGGCAATTTGTTGTTGTGGCAAATGGGTTTTATCCCAGTACAAATCAATTCCGATTTCGCCTACCGCATAGAATTTTCGTTTAGAAAGTTCGTCCTCAACATGTTTTAATTCCTCCAGATAATTGTCTTTTACATACGTTGGATGTAATCCCATCATTAAGAAAACATTTTCAGGGTGATTTCTCTCCAATTCATACATCGATTCTGTGCAGGTAGAATCGATTGCGGGAATAAAAAAACGCGAAACACCCGCATTAATAGCACGTTGTATCATTTGGTTTCGATCCTCATCAAATTCCTCTGAATATAAATGGGTATGGGTATCTGTAATTATTGTATTTGTTTCCAAGTGTAAGGTTTAAGGGTGCAAAATTACAAGAATAAAAGTTGTCGAAAAAATGGTTTAAAAAGATTTGCATAGAAAATTAGATTACCATCATTCCTGTTTTAACTCCACGTATATTTGTAAAACAGAAAAACAACACTGAAATAAATGTAGTATAAATGAAGAACCTTCACGATATCCTTAAAAAGGAAAATTATAAAAAAGTAAAGTTTAAGATCACAAAAACACAACATCTTTTAATAAAGGCAAAAATCAATGGTGTGATAGGGGATTTTATTTTGGATACCGGAGCTTCCAATAGTTGTGTGGGATTTGAAAGTGTCGATTTGTTTTTATTACAAGCAAAAAAATCAAAAACGAAAGCAGCTGGCGCGGGAGCAACTGGAATGTTTACGCAACTGGCGGTTAAAAATCAATTGCAACTAGGTTCTTGGAAAGACTCAAATTTTGAACTCGTTATTTTTGATTTATCTCATGTAAATGAAGCACTAACACAACATAAAGCAAAGCCAGTTCATGGTATTATAGGTGCTGATATTTTAATGAAAGGAAAAGCTATTGTAGATTATTACAACCATTATTTGTATTTATTGAAGTAAAAAAAGAGAGCGTACCAAAAATCGGCACGCTCTACTTCTACTACAAACCTCAACAAATTTATTCTTTAATCATTTTAGTGGTAATTACTTTTCCGTCAACATTCGTTTTAACGATATAAACTCCTTTTGAAAGTTCATTAGTTTGAATGGTTACAGCATTACTTTTTGGATTTTTAACCAAAACTTCCTGACCCAAAAGAGTATAAACACTTACTTTTTCGATAGCACTATTGGCTTCAATGGTCAAATAATTAGTAACTGGATTTGGATACATCATCACTTTTGATGTTTCAAAATTAGCAACCCCTAAATTAGCAACTGTTTTACTAAAATACACATTATCAATATAAACGGTTCCTGCTGGTGCACCAGACAGTACTAATTGAGCAATGTGTCCTTTGGTTGTTAAACCCGTAAATTCTGAAAATGGGATATCATAACTGTTCCATCCCGATAAATTAGGCGTACGCGTTACTTCAAACTCTACATCATCTCCTCCTTGGTACACGCCATTGGCACCAAAATCAACTAATTTAACTCGAAAAGCGGTCAAATCAGGTGTCCATACATCAATATGGAAATACAGCATTTGTGTAGCGTCTATCGTTCCTGTAGCGTCTACTCCAAAATAATTCAAATTCGTATATTTCTTAGTATCATTTCCAGCAATTTGCATATCTGTCAAAGTACTTCCAACTGACCAATCTGTTCTCCAAGTCGTGACAGGAACATTTGTGTAAGTATTACTAAACATAGATATAACATTTGCTGCCGGCGTTGTAGGTATTGGTGCAGCAACAGTAGGTTCTGTTGGCGCGACTACTACGGTTGATTTATAGAAGTAAAAATTATCTAAATACACTGTTGTTCCTGATGGTGTAGATGACAAACTCATTTGAAATACATTGCTAAAGTTTATCCCTGGAAAGTTAGCAGCATTTAAAATCACATCAAAGCTATTCCATCCTGCTGCAATTGTTAAAGTCACTCCAGATTCTACAGGACCAGGATTTATAAGATTAATTTTTACCGAAGTGGCACTTGAAGACCATAAATCAACATGCATTTTAGTCATATCAGAAAGATCAAAGACCTCAGCACCTGGTAATGTTATTCCTTGATAATTAAAATTACTTAGTTTTCTTGTGTTATTAGTTGCAATAAGCTCATCTGTCACATCTGTAGACTGACCCCAACATTTACACCAATCTCCCGCTTTATAAACCGCATAAGCTTCACTATAAATAGATTTCACATCAGTTGCAACTCTCACTGGAGGTGTTGGAGCAGCTTCAGTAGGTGCTGTTGCCGCAACTGGAGCAGTTATTTTTGCAGAAAAAGTAATATTATCCACATAACAGACATGATCAGCCGATCTTGTAGTTCCTTCAGGGATAAAATCAGGAAACACAATGATTTGATCAATTCCGGTAGAAACACCTTCGCCTATTTTCCCGGCAAAGTTGAATGTCAACTCCTCCCATTCGTTTATTTTAGTATTAGTAACGGTAATTTCTCCCGTAGAACCACCATCAGGTCGTGCTAATTTAATACCCACTTTACTGATGACATCTTTATATACCATCATTTTAATAGTACTGTTCGTTTCATTTAATGTAAAAGTACCAATCCCATTAGTACCAGAAGCATGAGCCGTTTCAAAACCAGTATACCAGGCGCCTGCAACCAAAGCAGTAAATTTAGCTGCTGTATTAGACGTATTGATTCCTGTTTTGTCAGGGTTTGATGCCAATAATGAAGCAGTTGATCCTCCTGAAGGATTATCAAAAGAAGTCAAAACCCAAGTAGATCCATATTCCCCTGTTTCAAAAGTAACGGGTGCGTATGGGGCTGTAGCCGGAGGAGCTACTATAGCAACTTTATTAAAATAAACATTATCTATAAAGATTGTTCCTGGTGAACCCGAGAAAACAAACTGTGCAATATGCGCTTTTGTCGTAAGTCCTGTAAATTCTGAAAGCGGAATTTCTAGGCTGTTCCAACCACTTAAAGTTAAAGTACGAGTTATTTCAAACTCCTTATCATCGCCACCCTGATAGGCACCATCAGCACCAAAATCAACTATCTTCACTTTGAATGTGGTCACATCTGGAGTCCAAACATCAATATGAAAGTTAAGCATTGCTGAAGCATCAATTTTATTAGCTTCAGTAATTACCCCAAAATAACTTAAGTCAGTATATTTTTTAGTGTCATTTCCAGCCACTTGAATATCTGACAAAACATTTCCAGATTGCCCCCAATCCGCTCTCCAATTATCAACTGTAACATTAGTGTAAGGATTACTAAATAAAGAAATAACATCAGCAGCAGCTACTGTAGGTGTTGGTGCAGCTATTATTGGAGTTGTAGCTGCGGGTTTTGCAGAAAAAGTAACATTATCAAAATAACTAGTAGTTTCAGCAGTTCTCGCATTAAAATCTAAAAAGAAGATAATTTGATCAATATTGATGGTTTCAAACAACCCTATTTTCCCTGAGAAGTCAAATGTCAATTCTTCCCATTCGTTAATTTTAGTGTTAGCCACTTTAATTTCTTGTTGCGCACCACCATTTGCTATTGCAAATTTGATGGCCACATCACTAATAACAGATTTATAGACCATTATTTTAATTATGCTATTGGAAGTACTCAAAGTAAAAGTACCAATACCATTTGCTCCAGAAGCGTGGGCTGTTTCAAATCCGGCGTATGGAGCCGCACCTGAAACCGTTGTTCCAGCTATAAATTTCCCTACCGTTGCTGAACTGTTAATTCCGCCTGGAAATGGATTAGGAACTTTAGAATATCCAGCTCCACTTCCATTTTCAAAAGTGGCAAATGACCATGTAGAACCGAACTCTCCGTTCTCAAAGGTTATTGGTGCGTTTTGTGAAAACCCTATTGAAAAAACCAATAGGAAAATGAATAAAGTAATGTTCTTCATAATTTTGAGTTTATAGTTATTCTCAAATTTATGAATCTATTGTATTGTGATTTTAAATTATAAGTATCTAAAAACTATACAACACCCCAAAGAAATCCTACTATCAAAAATAACAGTAAATAGTACTGCAACTGAGGCTTAGCTCTATTTTACAAGACACTAATAAAGAAAAACAAAACTTCATTACACTACGATGTTGTGGTAATGTTATGGTGAATTCCTATTTCAATCACTTTATTTTTAAATAAAACATAATTTATTATTAAATAAAAAACCATAATCACAAAAAAATACAGAAATAAATACATAATTATAAGTGAGATTACTTAAAAAAATCCCGCAATGTAATTAAACAAGGCGGGATTAAATAACACTATATGTTTACTAAGCAATATTACAACTCCAATGCTTTTTTAGGATTGTTATCCATCAATAATTCCATTGGATTTTCTAACGCTTCTTTTACAGCTACTAAGAAACCAACAGACTCACGACCGTCAATAATTCTATGGTCATAAGACAACGCTACATACATCATTGGGTGAATTTCTACTTTACCGTTTACAGCAATTGGACGCTCAATAATATTGTGCATACCCAAAATTCCTGATTGTGGAGGATTGATAATTGGCGTAGATAACATACTTCCAAAAACACCACCGTTAGTAATCGTGAAGGTTCCTCCAGTCATATCATCTACTGTGATTTGTCCGTCACGTGCTTTTAATGCTAATCTTTTAATATCTGCTTCAACCCCACGAAAAGTCAAGTTCTCTGCATTACGAACTACAGGAACCATTAATCCTTTTGGCCCTGAAACCGCAATTGAAATGTCACAAAAATCGAAAGCAATCTTATGATCACCATCCATCATTGAATTTACATCTGGAAATAATTGCAATGCTCTAGTTACTGCTTTGGTAAAGAAAGACATGTATCCTAAACCAATTCCACCATGTTTTGCCTTAAACGCATCTTTGTATTCGTTACGAATCATATTGATTGGCGTCATGTTTACTTCGTTGAAAGTAGTCAACATGGCTGTTTCGTTTTTGGCAGCAACTAATCTTTCTGCTACTTTACGACGCAACATCGATAATTTAGTTCGCTCTGTTCCACGAGATCCACCAGTAGGAGTTCCCATTGAAGGCACTGCATTTACAGCATCATCTTTAGTAATTCTTCCGTCTTTTCCAGTTCCTGTTATGGAAGCTGGTGCTATATTTTTTTCGTCTAATATTTTTCTTGCCGCTGGAGATGGAGTTCCTGAAGCGTAAGTTGCTGCTGGAGCTACTGCTACTGGAGTCGCTTTTGGAGCTTC
The DNA here is from genome assembly GCF_036895565.1 of Flavobacterium sp. KS-LB2. Lineage (NCBI taxonomy): Bacteria > Pseudomonadati > Bacteroidota > Flavobacteriia > Flavobacteriales > Flavobacteriaceae > Flavobacterium > Flavobacterium sp. KS-LB2. Next base: position 3,193,583 of record NZ_CP145904.1, read on the forward strand.
TGCTTTAACTTCAGCTTTTGGAGCTTCAACTGCAGCCACTGGCGCGTCACCTGACGGTTTTGCTGCACTAGTATCGATTAAACAAACTACCGCTCCTACTGCTACTGCATCGCCTTCTTCTGCTTTTAAAGTAATGATTCCGCTTGCTTCTGCTGGCAATTCTAATGTTGCTTTATCAGAATCAACCTCAGCAATTGCTTGGTCTTTCTCTACATAATCTCCGTCTTTTACCAACCAAGTTGCAATTTCAACTTCTTTTATAGATTCCCCTGGTGATGGGACTTTCATTTCTAAAATCATCTTTCTTTTAGTTTAAAGTTTAAAGTTAAATCATTTAAAGTTTAAGGTTTAAAGTTCTACAAATGGGACTTTAAACCTTAAACTTTAAACTTTTTTCTATCTAAATAAATTTTTATCAAACACCATTTTTATGGCATCAGCATGACGGCGTTTTGCTCTGGTGTAACTTCCTGCGGCCGGAGCTGCATAAGCCTTAAGAGAAGCTAATCTCCATTTTACTAGATCAAAATTCATCAACATATAGCTGTAAGCGCCCATATTTTTTGGTTCTTCTTGTGCCCAAACGTAATCATCGGCATCTGGATATTGCGCTATAATTGCTTTTAATTGCTCAACAGGCAATGGGAATAATTGTTCTATCCTAACAACTGCGACATCTTTACGTCCATTATTTTCTCTTTCAGCGATGATGTCATAATAAAATTTACCAGTACAGAAAACCAATGTTTTCACATCTGCTTTGTTTACAGTTGCATCATCAATTGTTTCTTGAAAACTTCCGCTTGCTAACTCTTCTACTGTAGAAACACATCTTGGATCACGCAACAAACTCTTTGGTGTAAAGACAACAAGTGGTTTACGGAAAGTTGTTTTCATTTGTCTTCTTAACAAGTGAAAGAAGTTGGCTGGCGTTGTACAATCGGCAACATACATATTATGTCTGGCGCAAAGTTGTAAATAACGCTCCATTCTTGCTGAGGAATGCTCAGCTCCTTGGCCTTCGTATCCGTGTGGCAATAGTAAAACAATTCCGTTTTGATTGTTCCATTTGTCTTCTCCACAAGAAATGTATTGATCAATCATAATTTGGGCTCCATTACTGAAATCTCCAAACTGTGCTTCCCAAATGGTTAAAGCATTAGGATTAGCTAATGCATATCCGTAATCAAAACCAAGTACGCCATATTCTGACAAAAGAGAATTAAAAATATTGAATTTTCCAGTAGCTCCTTCTAAATTACTTAGCAAGGTTACTTCTTCTTCAGAATCTTCTACTTTCACTACTGCGTGGCGGTGAGAGAAAGTTCCACGCTCCACATCTTGGCCAGAAATACGGATGTCATACCCTTCTGTCAAAAGAGAACCGTATGCTAATGTTTCAGCAGTACCCCAATCTACGGCGTTGTTATCGTAACCGGTTTTTCTATCAGAGACAATTTTACTTATCTTATTGATAAATTTCTTGTCTGTAGGTAAAGTTGAAACCGTTTTTATAATAGAATCTAGCGTTTCTTTTGAAAATGAAGTGTCGTAATTTTGCAACATTTGTGTATCCGTAACCTGCTCAAAACCTTTCCACTCATTTTTCATGAATGGGGTTATGATAGTTAAATCTTTCTTACGGGATTCCTCTAAGTTTACTTCTAACTTAGATTTGTATTCTTGCTCTAATCCTTTTACAAAAGTAGCATCAATTACTCCGTCAGCAAGTAATTTCTCCATGTAAATATCTCTTGGATTCTTATGCTTAGCAATGATTTTATAAAGAACGGGCTGCGTAAAACGAGGCTCATCCCCTTCATTGTGTCCGTACTTTCTATACCCAAGCAAATCGATAAAAACGTCACGCCCAAATTGCATTCTAAAATCTAATGCAAATGACATTGCGTGTACTACTGCCTCAGCATCATCAGCATTGACATGCAATACTGGCGAAAGCGTTACTTTGGCAACATCTGTACAATACGTAGATGAACGCGCATCTAAGTAATTGGTTGTAAAACCAACTTGATTATTAATTACTATATGTATAGTCCCTCCGGTTTTGTAACCGTCAAGTTGCGCCATTTGTATAATTTCATATAAAATCCCCTGACCAGCAATAGCTGCATCACCGTGAACGGCAATAGGCAATACTTTAGAGAAATCGTTAGGGAAATATTTATCTTGTTTTGCTCTTGTAATTCCTTCAATCACTGCGCCAACTGTTTCAAGGTGTGAAGGATTTGGAGCCAAATTGATATTTATATTTTTTCCAGTGCTAGTAACTTTGTCAGCCGTAAGTCCTAAATGGTACTTTACGTCTCCGTCAAAATATTCCTGGTCGTAATCTTTACCATCAAATTCACCGAAGATATCTTGAGTAGATTTTCCAAAAATATTTGCCAAAACATTCAAACGGCCTCGGTGTGCCATTCCCATTACAAATTGTTCAACTCCTTTTTCAGCTGCTTTTTCAATTAAAGCGTCTAAAGCTGGAATGATTGATTCTCCACCTTCAAGAGAAAAACGTTTTTGACCTACATATTTAGTATGTAAAAAGTTTTCAAAAGAAACGGCTTGGTTTAATTTATTCAGAATTGATTTCTTTTCTTCCAAAGAAAATTTAGGTTGGTTGTCATTGACACCTAATTTTTTCTGAATCCACTCTACCACTTCTGGCTTACGAATGTACATGTACTCTACCCCAATATGCTGACAATAAATAGTATCAAGGTGAGTTATAATTTCTTGAAGGGTACAAGGCTGTATATTAATCACTTTTGCCGCATCAAAAACAGTATTTAAATCTGCTGCTGAAAGTCCAAAATTAGTGATTTCAAGTGTAGGAGATGAAGTTCTTCTTTCACGAACGGGATTTGTCTTCGTAAACAAATGCCCTCTAGAACGGTAGCCATCTATTAATTTCAATACATTAAATTCCTTTTGAAGCTTATCTGATACTAAATTAATATCTGAGTTATTTGCTGCAAAATTAGCGATTTGCTCCACCTTGTTTTCCTCATTGTAAGTCGTCATCCCAAAGTCAAAACCTTGAAAAAAACTCCTCCAACTTGGCTCAACGCTATCTGGATTCTCTAAATATTGATCGTATAATTGTGCGAAAAATTCGGTGTGTGCTGCGTTTAAAAATGAAAACCTATCCATAATATTTAGTGAATATACTTTTTTGTTAAAATAGTTTGGCAAAAGTACAATAATAGAATAAATTTATAATTTATTTTAAGATACTTTTACATTGAAAAATGTTAAAAAACTGAAAACTTATGACACAGAATAGCTTTTTAGACGATTCCAAATCAATATTAGTACTCATTACTCTATTTTTTTCAAGTTGTCTCTTTGCACAACAAAATACAACACCTCAGAAAACGCAAAATGAGTTTTGGAGGAATGTGCAATTTGGAGGCGGAATTGGCTTAGGCTTTGGCTCTGGATATACAGACATTTCAGTAGCTCCGAGTGCTATTTATAATTTCAATGAATATGTAGCTTTAGGTGTTGGCCTTCAGTATAAATACTTAAAGCAAAAGGATTTTTATGCATCCCATTTATATGGAGGGAGTATTATAGGTCTTTTTAATCCAATACAAGAAATCCAACTTTCGGCAGAACTAGAGCAATTAAGAGTCAATGTAAATTTAGATGGATCAAATAGCAATTCACAAGATTACTGGAATACGGGATTATTTATTGGTGCGGGATACCGATCTGGAAATGCAACAATTGGGGTGCGTTACAATGTTTTAACGGATAAAAATAATATTTACGGCAGCGCATTTATGCCGTTTATTAGATTTTATTTTTAACTCCGTTAAACTCACAATTATCTTACTCTAATTTTCCAGTTTCTGAAGCACTCGGAGAGGAATACTTATTCCTAAACCATACTTTTTGCCATTCTCTTTTTAGAATTAAAAAAGCAACATCTTCGGACAAAACAACCAAATCAGAACCATCGAGTTTTTTTATTTCTTCTTCGGAAACATCGATTATGTATAGTAAATTGAGGTATTCAGCAAATTTGTATTGAATAAGTCGGTAGATTTTTTCATGAAGCTGTAACTTCAATTCATTAGCAGAAATACTCAAAGGGAAATCAATTGCTTCGTTAGCCAAATTGAAGTCCTTATTCATTTGCTCGATTAATTTCAAATATAAGTTTTCGCCTTCTGCTTCAGTAAGTAGTAAATCGGTGTTTTTTGGAACTATAAACATATCTTTAAAATTTCAATAGCAATAGCAATTTTCAATATTGTTATTATGTACAATTTACTTCTTGTTAAATTTCAAATATCAACTTTCAAAGTCAAAATTACTGTTGATTATTGAAATTGAATTACACTTTCCTTCCCATTAAATTCTCTCCAAAAGCTTTCAGCATTTCTTTTTTATCAGCACTAATATTCATTTGATCCAAGGTTTGAAAAGCCTTAAAAGTAAAATCCTGTATCGCTTCTTGTGTTGCTTTTGAAGCACCTGAGCTGTCAAAAAGTTCTTTTACCGTTTTAATTTTTTCAGTATTGTCCTCTGGTTGAATGGAGAACAATCGTCTCAATTCCTTTGCTTCCTCATCTTTTGAAAAAGCAACTGCTTTAAGATACAAATATGTTTTTTTATTTTCAATTATATCACCACCAACTTGTTTTCCAAAGGTTTCAGGATCACCAAAAGCATCTAGAAAATCATCTTGCAACTGGAAAGCCAAACCTAAATTCAGTCCGAAATCATAAATTAAATTTGCATTTTCTTCTGAAGTTTCTGCAATAATCGCTCCCATTTTCATGGCTGCAGCTACCAAAACAGCGGTTTTATATTGAATCATTTTAAGGTATTCTGGAATGGTAACATCATTTCTTTCTTCAAAATCGACATCCCATTGTTGACCCTCACAAACTTCTAGCGCTGTTTTGCTAAATAACTTGGCTAAATCCCGAAAAATAATAGGTTCATATTGTTCAAAATATTGGTACGCTAAAATCAGCATCGCATCACCCGACAAAATTCCGGTGTTGACATTCCATTTCTCGTGAACCGTTTCCTGTCCTCTTCTCAATGGCGCATCATCCATAATGTCATCATGCACTAATGAGAAATTATGAAAGACTTCAACAGCAAGAGCAGCTGGCAACGCTTTTTTATAATCCGCATTAAAAACCTCGGCGCTCATTAAGGTAAGCACAGGACGCATTCTTTTACCTCCAAGATCTAATATATAATGTATGGGTTCATATAGATTTCTAGGCTCTTTGGTTTCATATTGTGATTTCAAATAATCCGAAAGAAACTCTTGATACTGGTAAATAGAATGCATAAATAATTTTTTGGCTAATTTACAGTATTCAATTTGCATTACAAACTCCGATTTACTATCAAATGTTAAATAAATCAAAATACATTGGAAACTATTTTAGTATTCGAAGTTTCCTTATTACTTTTGCAAACGAAAATTTAACATTTACGATTTATTCTATTCTTAAAATAAATTCCAAATACAACGCAACGAATTATGAAAACAAAGTGGACAGTTGACTCCAATCAATCAGATGTTCTTATAAAAATGAGACACTCAATAATTGCTTATTTGGCCGGTTCCATCAATAAATTTAACGGACATATTGATATTGAGGATAATCAGATAGAAGATGCCTCAATAGAATTCTCTTTGAATGTCAATAATAAAGACGCAAAACTAGAGCAAATAGAAACACAATTAGGATTAAATGACCTATTCGATGTTAGGGAATTCCCAATTATTACCTTCAAATCGACCTCATTTGAAAAAATCAACAAAAACATTAATTTTTTAAAAGGAAATCTAACCATCAAGAACATTACAAAAGTGGTAGAACTTGATGCTGAATTCATAGGATTCAATACTTATGATGGAGATCAAAAAGCTGCTTTTGAAATAACAGGACATATAAATCGTAAAGATTTTGGATTAAACTTTACTTCTTTCCATCAAGCCGGCGGGTTAGCTTTAGGGCAAGATATTAAATTTATGGCCAATTTAGAATTAACGGTTTAATTCAAAGATCAAATGTTAAATAAACTTAAAATTTAAGGAAACTATTTTGGTTTTCAAAGTTTCCGAATTACATTTGCACAAATTTTAACCGTTGTAGTATATCAAACGGGACAACAAAAAAGAAAATGAAAGAGAAAATTATAGCTAAAGCAAAGGAGATGTTTTTGAAACTAGGTTTCAAAAGCATTACTATGGATGATATTGCTGGTGAAATGTGTATATCCAAGAAAACGATTTATAAATATTTTGCCAATAAGGAATTGTTGATACACGAGAGCACACAAGTGCTTCACAAGGAAGTTCACGAAATTATTACCGAAATTATTTCTCGAGATTACAACGCAATAGAAGAAAACTTCCAGATCAGAAAAATGTTTGCTGACATGTTCAAATCTACTGATACTTCTCCTATTTATCAGCTAAAAAAACATTATCCAGAAGTGTATGAAACCGTTTTAGAATACCAAGTTCAAGAATGTGAAAGCTGTTTCAAACAAAATATTGAAAAAGGAATTGCTCAAGGCTTGTACAGAAAAGACATCAATATCGAGGTTTATGTTAAACTTTATTATGCTTTGATTTTTACTATTAATGAAAATACACGCTCCGAAAGAGAAGCTGCTGCCTTAGAAATGGAAGCACTGGAATACCACACCCGAGCAATGGCTACAGCCAAAGGGATTGCCGAATTAGAAAAAAACTTACTTAACCCAATTACTTAAACAATGAAAAAAATCATCATACTATTAACCCTAACATTTGCACTTGGCGCTACTGCACAAGAAGTCAAATCGCTTACGCTGAAAGAAGCCATCAACTTCGCTTTAGAAAATAAAGCCGACGCTAAAAAAGCAAAACTAAAAGTAGAAAACAGTGAATATCAAATTCAGGAGGTACGTTCCAGAGCTTTACCGCAAATTTCTGCCAACGGTAATTTGACTTACAACCCTGTAATACAAACCACTGTAATTGATGGAGCAGGATTTGGACAACCAGGAACAACCATTCAGGCAGCTTTTGGTCAAAAATGGGTTTCAACGGCAGGTGTTTCTTTGACACAAGCACTATTCGACCAAACCGTTTTTACCGGTTTGAAAGCAGCAAAATCTACTAGGGAGTTTTACCAAATCAACGAACAATTAACCGAAGAACAAGTAATTGAACGCGTGGCCAATAATTATTATCAGGTTTATGTTCAAAGACAAAAACTGAGTGTTATTGACAGTATGTATAAAAATACCACTAAAGTAAAAGACATCATTAAAGGTCAGTATGATAATGGTCTAGCCAAAAAAATTGATTTAGATCGAACTTTAGTAAGGATTTCAAACATCAATACACAGCGTCAACAAGTTTTGAATGCAGTTCAAATTCAAGAAAACGCATTGAAATTTTACATGGGAATGCCAATAGAAACTCAAATCGAAATTCCACAAACGGCATTTGAAGTGAGCCCACAATCATTATCAGAAGTTCCAAATACGGCAAACAGAACAGAATATTTACTTTTGAAAAAACAAGAACAGCTTTTATTTTATCAAAAAAAGGCTGTTGAGGCGGGTTATTACCCAACATTATCTTTGAGCGCAGGATACAATTACATTGGTCAAGGTCCAAAAATGCCTATTGGTGGAAAACCATCTGACGGTGTGTATTGGTCAGATTTCTCTTCTATCGGTTTGAATTTAAAAGTGCCCATTTTTACTGGATTTGGAACTCGTGCCAAAGTAAGACAAGCCGATATTGATTTGAGAACTATAAAAGAAGACATCAACGATACCAAATTATCTCTTGATCTGGCTTTCGCCAATGCAAAAACGCAAATTGACAACAGTCTAACCACAATCAACAATCAAAGAGAAAATGCGCAGTTAGCCAAAGAAGTTTTAGAAAACACTAGAAACAATTATGTACAAGGTTTAGCCTCATTAACTGATTTACTAGATGCAGAAAACTCATTGACCGAAGCACAAAACAACTATACATCTGCAATTCTAGACTACAAATTAGCAGAAATACAATTAATCAAATCAAAAGGCGAATTAAAAACACTTATAAATAACTAATAAAAATGAAAAAAAATATACTAATCATAGTCGCAATCGTAGCATCTTTAGCCGGTATCGCATACGTCTTAATGAATAACAAAAAAGAAAACGAAGCAAAAACAGCAATTGTAGCAGAGAAAAATGCCAGTGTTTCGGTAAAAGTTGCAACGGTAAAAATCGAAGAAGTTTCTCTTGATTTTTCTGCCAATGGAAATTTTGCACCATTACAAGAATTAAGTTTTTCTGCAGAAAAACCAGGAAGAGTGGTTCGTGTTTTAGTTGAAGAAGGAGACCGTGTAAGAATAGGACAAACTTTAGCGATTGTAAGAAGCGAACAAATTACGGCTGACTTACAAACTGCACAAGCTTCGTATCAAAATGCATTGACGGATTATGGTCGTTTTGAAAATGCATTCAAAACTGGTGGTGTGACAAAGCAACAATTAGACCAGGCCAAATTGAATTTAGTAACTTCAAAATCAAGATTACAACAAGCAAAAGTTAATATTGGCGATACTAATATAAAAGCTACCATAAACGGAATTGTAAATAAAAAATATATTGAGCCGGGATCAGTTCTTGGTGCTGCAACGCAAATGTTTGACATTGTAAATGTTTCAAAATTGAAGTTGAAAGTAAACGTTAACGAAAATCAAGTTGCAGGTTTAAAAGTAGGCAATACAATTACCGTAAAAGCAAGTGTGTATCCTGATGCTACATTCTCTGGAAAAATTACCTTCATCGCGCCAAAAGCAGATGCAAGTTTGAACTTTCCAGTAGAAATAGAAATTTCTAATAACGCTTCAAATGATTTGAAAGCCGGAATGTACGGAACTGCTGAATTTGCTTCAAACCAACAAAAACAATCGTTGATGATTGTTCCTAGAAATGCTTTTGTAGGAAGTGTGAGCAGCAACGAAATATTTGTAATCGAAAATGGAACTGCTAAACTGAAAACGGTCACTGCAGGAAGAATCCTTGGTGATAAAGTAGAAATTTTAAATGGACTTTCTGATGGTGAAACTGTAATTGTTACAGGTCAAATCAATCTTCAAGACGGATCTAAAGTAGATGTTATTAAATAAGTCGTAAAGTCGTAAAGAAACAGCTCAGAGCCTAAAGCAATATAAAACATGAAATTAGCAGAAATATCCATAAAACGTCCTTCATTAGTTATCGTATTATTTACGATTCTAACATTAGGAGGACTGTTCAGTTACAGTAATTTAGGTTACGAATTGATTCCGAAATTTGAAACAAACGTGATTTCAATTTCAACTGTATATCCCGGTGCATCTCCTAGTGAGGTGGAAAACACCGTTACTAAAAAGATCGAAGACGCAATTTCGTCCCTCGAAAACATCAAAAAAATTGACTCGAAATCTTTTGAAAGTTTATCATCGGTTGCGATAACATTGACATCAACCGCTGATGTTAATATTTCTATGAACGATGCGCAACGAAAGATAAATGCCATTATCAATGACTTGCCAGATGATGCACAAGCGCCTTCGTTAAACAAGTTTTCTTTGAGTGATTTACCAATCATGACCATTGGTGCCAACGGAAAAATGGACGAAGTAGCATTTTATGACTTAGTTGATAAAAAATTAGCGCCCGTACTATCACGTGTACAAGGAGTTGCACAAGTAAACATCACTGGTGGACAAGAACGTGAGATTCAGGTCAATCTTGATGCCGTAAAAATGCAAGCCTACGGACTCTCAGTTCCTCAGGTGCAACAAAACATTCTATCTTCGAACTTAGATTTTCCAACAGGAAATATTCAAACTCGGGAACAAAAAATATTAATCCGTTTAGCCGGAAAATATAAAAATGTTCAAGAGTTAAGAAATTTAATAGTTTCTTCTAAAAATGGAATCCAAGTACGTCTTGGTGATATTGCTGATGTTCAAGACACTCAAAAAATTACAGAGAAAGTAGCGCGTGTCAATCAGAATAGCGCGATTATTTTACAAATCATCAAACAATCAGATGCCAATGCGGTTGCTGTTAGTGAAGAGTTAGTAAAAACTATTGCCAAACTAGAAGCAGAGTATAAAACGGCGGAATTAAAACTAGAAATTGCAAAAGACAGTACCATTTTTACGCTTGAAGCTGCTGATGCTGTAGTACACGATTTGCTTATTGCAGTACTTTTAGTTGCATTTGTGATGTTATTCTTTTTGCACAGTATTCGAAACTCATTGATTGTAATGGTTTCTATTCCAGCATCGTTAATTGCTACATTTATTGGTATTTACTTAATGGGATACACGTTGAACTTAATGAGTTTATTAGGATTATCACTTGTGGTAGGTATTCTTGTAGATGATGCCATTGTGGTTCTGGAAAATATTTATAGGCACATGGAAATGGGCAAAAACAAAGTTCGTGCTGCTTATGATGGTACTGCCGAAATTGGCGGAACAGTAGTATCGATTACGCTTGTAATTGTGGTAGTATTTTTACCAATTGCATTGAGTTCTGGACTGGTTTCTAATATTATTACACAATTTTGTGTCACGGTAATTATATCTACTTTATTATCATTATTAGCTTCGTTTACGATCATTCCTTGGTTGTCATCCCGATACGGAAAATTAGAACATATTGAAGGTAAAAACCTTTTCGGAAGAGTTATCCTTGGGTTCGAAAGTTACTTGACCCGTTTCATCAACTGGATTTCTGGATTATTGACCTGGTGTTTGGATCATTACAAAACAACACTTGCCATTGTTTTGGTTATATTCTTCAGTTCTATTGCATTGGTACCCGCAGGATTTATTGGAGGTGAATTCTTTGCTGCATCAGACAGTGGCGAGTTTTTAGTTCAAATAGAATTGCCTAAAGATGCTTCACTGGAACAAACTAACTTTATGACGCAAAAGGCAGAAGCTTTTTTAAAGAAAGAATCCTTTGTAGAAAGCCAGTTTACTATTGTGGGTCAAACTAGTGGAGGAATGGGTGCATCGCAATCTACTGCCTACAAATCCGAGATTAACGTAAAAATGGTAGGCTTGGATAAGCGCGATGAACCTGCAAATGTATATGCGGCAAAAACAAAACGTAAATTAGAAAAACTTTTAGTTGGAGCAAAAGTAAAAACCGTTCCGGTTGGTATTTTAGGAACAGCTGAAGATGCTACTTTAGGACTTATTGTAACAGGTCCAGATGTAGCAAGTGCGATGAAATTTGCCATTGCTGCCGAAAAAGAATTGCGCAGCATTCCGGGAGCAACAGAGATTGAATTATCTGTAGAAGATGGAAATCCTGAAGTAAGTGTAAAAGTAGATAGAGATAAAATGGCCGCATTAGGTTTGAGTTTACAAACAGTAGGTATCACCATGCAAACGGCTTTTAGCGGGAATACTGACGGACGTTTTAGAGCTGGTGAATACGAATACGACATCAATATTAAATACAATGCATTCGATAGAAAAAGTATTGCTGATGTAAGCAACTTGATTTTTATCAATGATATGGGACAACAGATCAAACTAAATCAATTTGCAACCGTTACGGAAGGTTCTGGTCCAAGCCAATTGGAACGTAGAGATAAAACGGCATCGGTGACCGTAAAAGGTCAAAATGTTGGTATTTCTTCTGGAACGATTGTATCACAATGGGAAGAGAAAATTGACAAACTTAAAAAACCTGTTGGTGTAGATTACATCTGGGGTGGACAGAAAGAGAATGAAACAGAAGGTTTTGGAACCTTAGGAATTGCTTTATTGGCTGCTATCATCTTGGTTTATCTTGTAATGGTTTCGTTGTACGACAGTTTTGCGCATCCATTTGTGGTATTGTTTGCCATTCCGCTTTCGTTTATTGGAGCGATGTTAGCTTTGGCTTTAACCAATAATACCCTGAATATATTTACTATTTTAGGTATCATCATGCTAATTGGTCTAGTTTGTAAAAATGCGATTATGCTTGTAGACTACACCAATCAACGCAGAGCAGCTGGTGAAACGATTAGAACTGCATTAATTCAAGCCAATCATGCTCGATTACGTCCTATTTTGATGACGACTATTGCTATGGTTTTTGGTATGTTCCCAATTGCATTAGCTTCTGGAGCTGGAGCAGAATGGAAAAATGGTTTGGCTTGGGTAATTATTGGTGGATTAATTTCATCATTATTCTTGACCTTGATTATTGTTCCTGTGATTTATGAAATCATGGAAAAACTAATTGCTAAATTCTCTAAAGGAGAAAAAGTTGATTATGAGGCTGAAATGGTTGCTGATTATGTGCACACCGAATTAAGCGAGGATGGTTTTAATCCGAAACATACGGTATAAAACGTAATTGTTTTTAAAACAGAAAACCTGTTCATTTATTTGGACAGGTTTTTTTTATGGTTAAAAATTCCAATACGAATTCCATTTTAATAATGGCAACAATTGGCTTTTATACCTTTTTAATCACATACGTCACAATTCCCCAGATGATTAATTGATTTTCTTCGGTGACTTTTATCGGAGAATACGATGGATTTTCAGGCATCAGAAATAAACAGTCTTTCTCGACTTGCATTCGTTTCACCGTGAACTCTCCATCAATGAAACAAATCGCAATTTTATTGTTTTGCGGCTCCAAACTTCTATCCACAACAAGAACATCTTTGTCATTGATTCCAGCATCAATCATAGAATTTCCTTTGACTCTAATATAAAAAGTCGCTAGTGGATTTTCGCTTAATTGCTTGTTTAAATCAATGTTCGTTTCCATAAAATCAGCTGCTGGCGATGGAAATCCAGCTGAAACACCTTCATTGATGAAAGGAATTCGCAATTCACTTTCAAAATCAGGCAGAAAAAAAGTCAACTTTTGTCCTTTGTTTATTGGCATTTTATTTCGAGTATGTCTTTAAAATTAGTGGTATATCTTGGTGATAAATGATTTTGTTTCATGTTCCAAGTCAAACTTAAATTTTGAGTGGCTAGCTTTACTTTCTTGTCACCAATCTTATTATTGAGGCCATCCATTACTTTCATCAACAGCAAATGTTTTGGGTTTTCCTCATCAAACAATTGCAATTGTTTCTTGTTTTCATCTATCAACTCCGTTACAATAACTCCTGCTTTCTTAAATTTCAAATATTCATTTCCTTGGTGTAGTTTTTTCAACATATCAATGGCTGCATTGCTAATGGTCAACGTAGAATTTGACGCAAACGGCAAAGTTACTGCCATATTAAAATAATATTTTGAGGTTTGCACCGTATGTTTATCCACCACAAGCATTACAATAATGGTATGACAGCAAGAGTTTTGTTTTCGTAATTTCTCTGCACAAACGGCTGCAAAAGTGGCTACACGTTCTCGCAATAAATCAAAATCAGCAATCTGTTTTGGGAAACTTCGGGTGGTTGCAATACTTTTCTTTTGCTCCACAATGGGTTCTAAATCCAAAACTGATTTTCCTTCGAGTTCGTATTTTAAACGCAAACCAATGACACCCATTTCTTTTCTTATCCAAGCTTCATGTTGCGGTGCAATAAAATCTAAAGCAGTCACAATATTTTTGACTTTCATCTTTTTATTCATTCGGTAACCAATACCCCAAACGTCTTCAATCTTTGTCCATTTCAAGGCTTTGATTCGTTTTTCATCGCTATCAATAACATAAACACCTTTCGTTCTGTCTTGGAATTTCTTGGCAATTTTATTAGCTACTTTAGACAAGGCTTTCGTTGGCGCAAAGCCAATGCAAACGGGAATTCCTACCCATTTTTGCACACGGGTTTTCATTTGGATTCCATAATCATGATAGTCCAAAACAGTCATGCCATCAAAATTCAGGAAGGCTTCGTCGATGCTGTAAATTTCTAAATTTGGAGTAAATTGCCCTAAAATAGCCATCACGCGATTACTCAAATCACCGTAGAGTGCATAATTTGAAGAAAATAATTGTACATTTTTTTCCTTTACCAATTCCTTGATCTGGAATGCTGGTGCACCCATAGTAATCCCAACCGCTTTCGCTTCATTACTTCTGGAAATGACGCAACCGTCGTTATTTGACAATATTGCAACGGGTTTCCCTACGAATTGCGGTTGAAAAACGCGCTCGCAGGAAGCATAAAAATTGTTACAATCGACTAATGCATACATGATACAAAATTACTTAATATACATCGATAGGAGTTCGTAACAAAAGTTAATTTTATATAATGTTGATAAGTAGTTTTGTTTCTAAAAGTTTTTCAAAACCACATAATTTCTATTTTAATGGACTTATTTCTGGGTCGAAATCAAAAGAAAAAACAACGAATAAAACAGAAATAGTATTAAAAAAATCTTAATGTTAGCTGCCTAATAAAATTATTTTTATTTTTATTTAAACGCCAACTACTTGATTTTAAATTGATTAAAACCAAAAAATCAATTCAAAATCTAAAAACACGAAAGCTACGTTCAAATTTTTGGCATGCTACTTGAATATCCCTAATCAAATAAGTAAAAAAGCGAAAGCCGAAAAGCTCACGAGTAGGCAAAATTCAAAATAGATGTATCATGAAAAAAATTACCCTTTTAGTAGCTAGTATTTTCGTATTTGGAGGTAGTATAGCCAACGCAGCAGAAAAAATCGATTTTTCTGTAGAAAGAAAATCTCCAGTAGATTTTAGAAACGATGATCCAATTGTGTTCACAGAAAGAGGAATTGAGTTCTTCGTTTTCCCTGACGGACAATTAGATTTTAATACACGCCCAACAACAGGTCGAGATATGTATTACAAATCAAACCAAAAAAATGGTGCAAACAAAACCTTTGGTGCACTAGGCAATAGCCGAAAAGGAAATTATGGTGTTCGAGTAGAACACGATAATATGGGTAGAGTAAGACAAGTTGGGAATGTGTTCCTTAACTACGATTTTAATGGTAGAGTAAAACGCATTGGCTCTGTTTATATGACGTATAACCGTTATGCATTAGAACGCGTAGGTGGTTTAGAAATTATTTACAACCGTCGTGGTCAAATTGTGGATATTATTGGAGCCGTAAAAGGTGGTAGAGGCTACGAATACAGCCAAAACTCAAATGGAAACAACACGTATAGTGGCAACCAAAACGCGACTGATGATGACTATTACTATTACAGAACAAATGGTACTAAAGCTAAAATCGAGGATACTAAAGTATCAGGAAGTGTAGCTATCGTAATAAATAGAAAATAATATTTAGTTTAGATTGGTTAGTTAGAAAAACCCCGCTGGTAGCAATTATCAGCGGGTTTTTTGTTTGGAAATGCAATGTACTAATTTGGTATTAGCCTAGCTTACTGGTTATTATTTAAGTACTGACCGTAATTCCTGACGGTACTGCGATGCACTTTTACCAGTAAATTCTTTGAATGATTTATTGAAGTAACTAAAGTTATTGAAACCACTTTCATAGCAAATTTCAGTGATACTGATAGGTTTTTCAGCTAAAAGTTTGGATGCGTGAACTAAGCGGTAATCATTAACAAATTTAGTAAAAGTCTTGTTCGTAATCTTTTTAAAATACCTACAAAAGGAAGGTTCTGTCATGCGCACCAATTCTGCAACTACTTCCAAGGTAATGTGTTCCTGGAAATTATCCTTGACATAATTAAAAACAGCATTGATACGGTCATTATCCTGCATTTGCATTTCCATAGAAAATCCATCAGCATTCAAAACAGTAGCTTCATTGGATAATTCCAGTTCATTCAGAATACGCAACATCGTCAACAATCTTTCAAATTGCGACTGTTCTTCCATCGACTCTATCTCCTTGCCAATATTCTTCTTAGTTTCACCTTCAAAAGCAATTCCAGCTTTAGCTCTACTAAAAAGATTCCGAATAGCTGTCATTTCAGAAATATCAAAAAAACCATTACCCAAGAAGTCCGGTTTCATTTGTATCACCGTTTCGTTTTTATTTCCCGTTTCTTCATTGGTAAATCCACAATGTGGCAGATTACTTCCAATCAAGATTAAATCACCATCGGTATAATACGAAATGTGACTTCCTATTTGGCGTTTTCCAGCACCTCCATTTACAAAAACAAGTTCAATTTCAGGGTGATAATGCCACAAGTGTGCCTTGCTATTCGCATTTTCAACATATTGAGAAAAGCTAAAAGAACTCCCAAAAGAAGGCGCAATACTTTCAAAAGCTGGTGGTATAATTTTCATACGAATCCGTATTTAGAATTAGCACAAATTTACCAAAAATAGATACTCAATTAACTTTTTTAACCTTAATCGATTTCGTAAAAGGTAAAATAGCACATAAATTAGAAAATTCAGCACTACTCATACTGAATAGGTTACAGTAATTTAGCCTCAGATAAATATCATTATAAATCTAAAAATTTACAATTATGAAAAAGATTTTAAAATTTAGTTTAGTGTTAACTGCAATAGTATTGACTGCGGTACAAGCACACGCAGGAAACGCAGATTTTTCACTGGATTTAATAAAAGAAGAAGGAAAAACGGTGAGTTTTAGTTTGAAAGAGATTAAGAAAATTGACTTGTCTATTTATGATATCAATGACAGTTTAATCTATCAGGAAAAAGTAACCTCTGAAGAAAACATCAACAGAACATACGATTTGACTGCTTTACCAGACGGTATTTACTTCTTAAAAGCAGAGGACGATCACAAAATTTCGAAGTATAAAATAGAAGTAGTTGGTAACACAGCAAAGTTATCTGCTGATGCTATTTCTGAAGTATACAAACCCGTTTTAGTAAACAAAAACGGAATTGTTACGGTAAATGTTTTAAACCTAGAAAAAACTCCAGTAACTGTTGTCCTTTACGACTCGAATCAAACAGAAGTATACAATGAAACATTGGAAGCCGATCTTTATGTGGGTAAAATGTTTGACTTAACTGCTGCTCAAAACGGTAAATATACATTTGAGATAACGTACAATGGTAAAACATTTATGGAAACTGTTAGTAACAAATAGTGATTAAATAAATTGTAGTAATTATAAGGCTGTCTTTATAGGACAGCCTTTTTTTTTGAGGTAAAGAATTGAAAAAGACTACAATTTACCCTTTAATTACAACCATCTATTCCGCAGCTGTCTCCATCAGTAGTATTCAATAGTGTTGGTTTACTTTGAAACTTACCTTCTTCCCATACTTTCTCCAATGTTTTCACAAATGTCTCGACATGTTGCGCACCAGAAACTGCATATTTATTATCGAAAACAAAGAAGGGAACTCCTTGAACCCCTATAGATTGCGCTTCATTAATATCCTGCTGAACTTCATTTGCGTATGCATTAGAATGCAATACTTCATCAATAGATTCAGCGTTCAGTCCTACTTCTAGTCCCAATGCCTTCAACGTATCCAAGTCATTTATATTCTTACCATCAGTCAGATAGGCTTTGAACAATAATTCTTCTAAGTCATTTGCCAAGTTATACTTTTTGGCTAAATGCAATAAACGATGCGCATGTAGAGAATTAGCCATAACCGCTTTTTCGAAATGGAAATCCAATCCTGAATTTTTAGCATTCTGCGTCATATCATCAAGCATTCCTTGAGCCCAATCGGTATCTTTTCTATATTTTTCTGCCAAATGCTCGACCATATTATCTTCCGGAGAAGCTATAAAACTTGGGTCCAACTGAAAACTTTTCCATTCAATTTCAACGGCATCTTTATGTTCAAAATTTTGTAAAGCACCTTCTATTCTCCTTTTACCTATATAACAAAACGGACACATGATATCCGACCAGATTTGTATTTTTAATGTATTTGTCATCTTTCTTTATTTAGTAAACGATTAAATCATTTGTATATACAAATTTAATAAAACTAGTTTAAAATCAATTCGATATTAAGCTTTTATTAGGAATTGAGGGATTGGCTTTATTCGAAGTAATTCATAAAAAAAACCATCAAAAATTGCTCTTGATGGTTTTCTGTATATTTTAAAGCTTTCGTTTATGCCAATAAATCCAAAATAAATGAAGGATACAAACCTAATGCGATATTCAATACAATTGCTATAACGGCAACGGCATAAATGATAACCGGAGTTCCTTTTCTTTCTTCATTAGGTTCTTTGGTATACATCGCCAAAATCAATTTGAAGTAGTAACCAACACTAATAATAGAGTTCACAACCGCTACGATTACTAAAGCCAAGTAACCCGCTTGAATCGTTTGATTGAACAAAACCAACTTAGCAAAGAATCCAGCAAAAATTGGAATACCAGCCATCGAAAGTAAAGCTGACGTAAGAATAGCGGCTAACAATGGATTTGTTTTTCCCAATCCGTGGAAATTAACCACATCTTCGTTGTCTCTATTTTTACAAACGTATAAAATCACACTAAAGGCTGCGATTCCAGACAATGAATACGCTGAAGCATAATACAACAAACTACCTGCTGAAGTAGACAAACTCAATAAAGTCATCAACATGAAACCAGCGTGAGAAACCCCTGAAAAAGCCAGCATACGTTTTACATTCGTTTGTCTCAAAGCCATAATATTACCAACGGTCATTGAAGCCATTGAAATAATAACTACTACCATTTTGAATGACTCAGAAACATCCGCATTCATAACTGATAATAACTTGTACAGAGTAGCCATAGCAACTACTTTCGCCAAAGTACTCATCAATGCTGTTGTCAATGCAGGAGAACCTTCGTAAACGTCCGGAGCCCAGAAATGAAATGGAACTGCAGCCACCTTAAACAACATTCCGATGGTTAATAATACAATTCCGATTGGAAACCAAATTGGCAATTCAGCTGATTGTGATAATTCACTAATTTCAGTAACATCAAAACTTCCCATAGCTCCGTAAATCAAACAGATACCAAACAGAATGATTCCAGATGCAAAGGATCCCATTAGGAAATACTTCATTCCCGCTTCATTACTTTTTAAATTCATACGATCACTTGCCGCAAGAATATAAAGCGCAATGGATAACACTTCAATTCCTAAAAAGAACATCGCTAAGTTTCCAAAAGAAACCATTGCTACTGCTCCTGCCAATAAAAATATTTTTATGGCAATATAATCAGAGATTTTAGATTGATGATTTTCATAAAAGTTATGTCCTAAAGCCACCAAGAAAATGGTAAGCACAATAAACAAAGACGAAAAAGTACCTGAAAATTTACTCACAACAATCATGTTATTGTAGTAACTCTCGGTAGAATTAAATTCAGATATAGTTAAACCCAGCACTCCCAATAATCCAAGTATTGTTATTGGAACAATGGCTTTCCTTAAATTAAAAATTTCAAATAAAAGGCATAAAACACCTAATCCTATTATAGCTATTAATGTATTCATTTTTTATTTGACTTAGTTAATTCGGTTTATTTGAGTTAAAATTTCTTCCAGACTTGGGGTAATCAAATCGGTAATTGGTTTTGGATACATCCCAAAAAAGAACAGTACACCAATTATAATTACTAATGTTATTCCTTCATTGATCGTTACATCAGCAAAAACTTTAGAATTGGTTTCTCCCAACATTGCATGTTGAAACATTTTCAACATATAATACGCTCCTAAAATTATTGTTGTTCCTCCTAAAATGGCAAACCAAATATTAATTTGAGAAAGACTGTATAAAACGGTGAATTCTCCAATAAAGTTAAAAGTAGTTGGTAAGGCAACAGATGCTAAAACCAAAATCAAAAACATCGAAGTAAATTTTGGTGATTGTGTGCGAATACCGCCCATTTCAACAATGGCTCTAGTTTCGTATCTTCTGAAGATAATTTCAGCTGCATAAAACAATCCAACAACTACAAATCCGTGTGCAATCATTTGTAAAACTGCACCTCGTAAACCGTCTAATGTCAATGTGTACGTTCCAGCTGCAATCAAACCAACGTGAGCCAAAGAAGAATACGCTAATAATTTCTTTAAATCTTTTTGTTTCAAAGCAACGATAGAACCGTAAATAACACCTGCAATTCCGAGTCCGATAAAAATGTACATGTACTCTTTGGCAGCCAATGGCGCCAATGGCAATTGCCAACGAATAACACTGTACAATCCCATTTTTAGCATGATACCAGATAAAAGCATCGTACCAACGGTTGGCGCTTTTTGGTAAACACTTGCTTGCCACGTATGAAAAGGAATTAAAGGAATCTTAATCGCATACGCTAAAAAGAAAGCTAGGAATATCCATAATTGTTCATTTGCTGTTAGATTCAATTTGTATAAATCTTCTAATAAAAGACTTCCTGCTTTTTGATACATGTAAACAAAAGCAACCAACATAAATAAAGAACCGGCCAGTGTGTAGATAAAGAATTTAACTACTGCTTTTTTGCGATCTTCAGTATCTCCGTTACCCCAAATTAAGGCGATAAAGTAAATAGGAATCAATGATAATTCCCAGAAAATATAATACAAAAGACCATCTGACGCCAAGAATGTTCCTGCCATTGCAAACGACATAAACAAGATTAACGCATAAAATGATTTTGAATTTTTATATTCATTTCCAAAAGAAGAAAAAATAATTATTGGAGTCAAAACTGTGGTCAATAAAAGCATTGCCATTGATAATCCGTCTGCTTTTAGAGCAAAAGAAATATTAGGTTGCGTAATCCACTGGTTGATGAAACTGATGTTTTCACCTGAATTATAGTGATTTAATAATACAATAGAAGCGCCTGCAGCAGCTAACCCAAAGAACAAAGCCACTTTTGAAGCCAGTTTATCGCCCGCAAGATAAGTTGCAAACGCACCAACCAAAAGTATAATTAATATTAGAGATACATTCATAGTATAAGATTATTGAGCTAAAAATAAATAAGAAACAATGGCACAAAGCCCTAATACGAAAACAAAAAGATAAAGACCAATGCTTCCATTTTGTATTTTCTTTCCTTGGTAACTTATTTCGTTGGTAACTTTTCCGAAGCCAAAAACTAAAGCTGACAAACCAGTTTCTAGAGTGTCTCTGAAAAAACGAGACAAGAAATTAATTGGTTTAACAAAAATAGCATCATAAAATTCATCAACATAATATTTATTGTAAAGCACTTTAGAAAATCCTGTAATGGCAGCATCTTCTGTTGGAACTGTATTTTGTTTGATGTATTTGGCGTAAGCAATACCAATACCTACTAATCCACCCACAACAGCAATAGCCATCAAGATATATTCTGTAGTTCCTAAATGGTGTTCAGCAGTTGCTAATTTTGGTAAAATTGGAATTAGATAATGATTCAACCAACTGTTTCCAGGCAAACTAATCAAACCACCAATAGTAGCCAAAATTGCTAGAATAATCAAAGGAATGGTAATCAAAGATGGACTTTCGTGCAAATGATGCTTTTGTTCTGCAGTTCCTCTGAATTCTTGGAAAAACGTTAAGAACATCAAACGGAACATATAGAAAGCAGTCATTATAGAAGCAACCGAAGCCACAACCCATAACGGAATATTATGATGGAAAGCCACTAATAAGATTTCGTCTTTCGAGAAAAAACCTGAGAATAATGGAACTCCAGAAATTGCTAATGAAGCAATCAACATGGTTACAAACGTAATTGGCATTGCTTTTTTCAAGCCGCCCATATTTCGCATGTCTTGTTCTCCATGCAAAGCATGAATTACAGAACCTGAACCCAAGAACAAACAAGCTTTGAAAAAAGCGTGCGTGATTACATGGAAAACAGCCACTTCATAAGCGCCTAAACCTAAAGCCAAAAACATTAACCCTAATTGAGAAACGGTAGAGTAAGCCAAGACTTTCTTAATATCATTTTGGACTAATCCTATGGTTGCAGCAACTAAAGCAGTAACAGCTCCAACAATTGCAATTATAGATTGTACATCTGGAGTTAAATCAAATAAGAAATTCAATCTGGTAATCATAAATATCCCTGCAGTTACCATTGTAGCTGCGTGAATCAATGCAGAAACTGGTGTTGGACCTGCCATCGCATCCGGTAACCATGTATACAATGGAATTTGTGCTGATTTACCACAAGCTCCAATGAATAAAGCGAAAGCAGCAACAGAAAGCCAATACATATTAAGGTCAGTTGCACCGGCAATAGCCGTTTTTAAAGTAGCATAATCTAAAGTTGAAAATAAATTTCCAAGAATGAAAATTCCAACTAACAACCCTAAATCACCAATACGGTTCATTATGAATGCTTTCTTTGCAGCGTCATTGTACTCTTGGTTTTTATGCCAAAATCCAATTAACAAATACGAACAAAGACCTACACCTTCCCAACCGATGAACAATACTAATAAGTTACTTCCTATTACTAATGTAATCATGAAGAATATAAACAGATTCAAATACGCGAAAAACTTGTGCATATTTTCATCATCGTGCATGTAACTGATAGAATACAAATGAATCAAAGACCCAATTCCGGTTACGAAAAGCAACCATAAAATAGACAATTGGTCCAATTGAAATCCAAAATCAACTTTGAAATTACTGATTTGGATCCAATCAAAAAGTGAAATCCGAATTCCTTCCGGTTGCGCTGAAATTCCACTAAAGAAATAAGCAGTTGCAATAAAAGAAACCAAAACTGAAAGTGTTCCGATTATTCCAGAAAGTGATTTTCCAAGGCTTTTGCCAAAGAAAACATTGAATAAAAATCCTAAAAAAGGAGCAAGAACTAAAACTAAAGCTATATTGGTATTCATTTCCATTTATCCTTTTAAGTTTTTTAAATTATCGATAGTAATTGAACCTAAGTTTCTAAAAATAGAAACTAGAATTGCCAATCCTACCGCAACTTCTGCCGCAGCAACTGCCATCGAGAAAAACACAAAAACTTGTCCTTGCGCATCTTGATGGTACGTTGAAAAAGCAACAAACAATAAGTTTACGGCATTCAACATAATTTCAATTGACATAAATACGATAATGGCATTTCGTCTGTACAACACTCCAAAAATTCCAATACAAAAAAGTATTACACTCAGGAATATATAATTTTCAATACCAATGTGGTTTAAAATATTGTTCATCTTATTTTTGCAATTTTTCTTTTTTAGACAATAATACCGTTCCAATCATAGCAACCAAAAGTAATATAGAAGCAAACTCAAACGGAACCATATATTCATTCAGCAGTATTTTACCCAATACTTTTATCGACTGATAATCCTCACCAGTTGTAACATACTCACCCACGATTGGTTTTGAATTTATAAAAATCAAAATAAGAACAATGCATATTAAACAAAAGGAAACAATAGCGCCTAATCGGGTAATTCGTGGTCTGTGCACTTCTTTTTGCTCATTCAAATTCATCAACATGATCGTGAATAAAAACAAAATCATGATCGCTCCAGAATACACAATAACGTGTACTATCGCTAAAAATTGAGCATTCAATAACAAGTAATGACCGGCAATAGAAAAGAAACAAATCACTAAATAAATAGCACTGTGTATAGGATTTTTACTAAAAATTGTCAAAAATGCTGTTGACAAAGTTATAGCTGATAATACACAAAATATAATAAGTATCGTAGACATTAGTTAGCGTTTTTAAGTTGAGCATTTTTCATTGCGATATCTAAAGGCATCACTAATCTATCTTTACCAAAGATAAAATCTTCTCTTTCATAACTGGAAGGAACCAATACTTTAGAAGTTGTCAGGTAAATGGCATCTTTCGGACAAGCTTCTTCACATAATCCACAGAAAATACAACGCAACATATTGATTTCATATATCGATGCATATTTCTCTTCTCTGTACAAATGTTTTTCATCCGCTCTGCGCTCTTCCGCTTTCATAGTGATGGCTTCTGCAGGACAAGATAACGCACATAAACCACAGGCTGTGCAGTTCTCACGACCTTGTTCATCCCGTTTCAACTGGTGTTGACCGCGATAAACCGGACTCATTTCACGCACTTGCTCCGGATATTGAATCGTTACTTTTCTGGTGAATAAATGCTGAATCGTAATTATCAAACCTTTGACAATCGCAATAAGATACATTCTTTCCCAAAAAGTCATCTCCTTGTTAGAGACTTGCTTTTTTCTTCCCGATAAGGATATACTTTCTATTGACATTTTTTATTTTTATTTGAAGCTTAATCCTGCTATTCGTTTCAATCTTTATTGTTTTTAAAGAAAAACAAATAAAGGATTTCCACTGCTATCAGGGCTAGGGCTTTTTCGGTACTAATTAAAATCCTAAATAAGTAGCAATTTCTGCTCTCAAAATTACAATTCCGGTAATTATAATATTAATGATTGATAATGGAATTAATATTCTCCAACCCAAATGCATCAATTGATCGTATCTGAATCTTGGAATAGTCCAACGAACCCACATGTAGAAAAATATGAATCCACACAATTTGATAAACAAAGCACCAAATCCTAAAACATTGGCAATATTTACACCCCAATTTTCAACAACCCAACTCATTCCAGGATAATTATATCCACCAAAGAATAAAACCGCCAAAATCGTAGAAGAAATAAACATATTCGCATATTCAGCAAATAAATAGAATCCCATTTTCATTGATGAATATTCCGTGTGATATCCTCCAATTAATTCACTTTCGCATTCCGCTAAGTCAAAAGGAGTTCTATTCGTTTCTGCAAAAGCACAAATTAAAAATATAATAAAAGATAACGGTTGGTAAAACACATTCCAATTCATTCCTGCTTGTTGTGCCGAAATCTCTCTTAAACTCAAGGTTCCTGTCATCATTAACAAAGCAATCATCGAAAGTCCCATGGCAACTTCATAAGATACCATTTGAGAAGCAGCACGAACCGCACCCATCAAAGAGAACTTATTATTAGATGCCCAACCACCAATCATGATTCCGTAAACACCTACTGATACAACTCCAAAAAAGTATAACAATCCAATGTTTAAATCAGTTGCCTGCAATAAAATATCTCTTCCAAATAAATGCAGCCTGTCTCCCCAAGGTATCACAGCACTCGTCATTAATGCAGTACTCATTGCGATTGCCGGACCTACAAAAAACAAAAATCTGTTTGGTGTATTGGGTTCAAATTCTTCTTTCGAGAATAATTTTAAACCATCGGCAAGCGGTTGAAACAATCCCAAAGGACCTGCTCTGTTTGGTCCAACACGATCTTGAAGCCAAGCGGCAACTTTTCGTTCTGCCCAAGTGGAATACATTGCCATCAACATTGTCAAAGCAAAAACCGCAACAATAATGACACTTTTTTCTATGATAAATACATTATCCATTATTACCCAAGTTTTTTTGATTAATAATGTCTTCTTCAGTCAATGGAATTTCGACCATGCTGATTTTCTTACGGTCTTCTTCTCTACCTAAAAGGATATTTTCTTCAGTGGCGATTTCCACTTTTTGTAATTTTCTGTTGTATTTATTTTGGTTGATAACCGAATCTTTTTCGAATGCTCTCGGTCCTTCAATAGTCCAATCAGCAATGTCTTTGTGGTCAAAACGACATCCATTACAAATAAATTCATCTACTTCATGGTACTCATCTTTTCTTCCGGTAACACGTTGGATTTCGTCACCAAACATCCAAACGGTAGTTTTTCCAGAACAAGTAGGACAATTTCTGTGTGCATTATAAGGCT
Source organism: Flavobacterium sp. KS-LB2 (assembly GCF_036895565.1). Taxonomy (NCBI): domain Bacteria; kingdom Pseudomonadati; phylum Bacteroidota; class Flavobacteriia; order Flavobacteriales; family Flavobacteriaceae; genus Flavobacterium; species Flavobacterium sp. KS-LB2. The sequence goes on from NZ_CP145904.1 coordinate 3,219,266, forward strand.
TGCTAAACCAAACTCTGGATTTAAATCTAAATGTTTTATCCGTTAAAGCTCCTACTGGACATACATCAATCATATTTCCTGAGAACTCATTATCAACCGCTTTTGAGATACAAGTTGATATATTAGAATGATCTCCTCTATCCATTACTCCGTGAACACGATCGTCAGTCAACTGATCTGCCACCATTACGCAACGGTAACAAAGGATACAACGGTTCATGTGCAATTGAATATTTGGACCAATATTTTCTGGCTCAAATGTTCTCTTTTCTTCGATAAAACGAGTTTCTGATTTCCCGTGCTCAAAGCTTAAATTTTGCAAATCACATTCTCCTGCCTGATCACAAACCGGACAATCTAACGGGTGATTAATCAATAAAAATTCCGTTACAGATTTTCTGGCTTCGGTTACTCTTGGCGAAGATTTACTGTTTACTTCCATTCCGTCCATACAACCGGTTACACAAGATGCCATTAATTTAGGCATTGGTCTTGGGTCGGCTTCACTTCCTTTGGAAACTTCCACTAAACAACAACGGCATTTCCCACCGCTCCCTTTTAGTTTAGAATAATAGCACATCGCTGGCGGAACTACTTCTCCACCTATCATACGTGCTGCCTGCAGGATTGTTGTTCCTGGTTCTACTTCTATGCTTTGACCGTCTATGGTTACTTTCATTTTCTGAAATTCTTGACTTTATACGATTACTTTAGAAACTAAATGCTTTACTTTTTCAAAAGGTTCAGCAACAAAATGATCTCTATGTTTTATTTTTTCTGGGAAACGAATATGGTATTCAAACTCCTCTCTAAAGTGACGAATTGCCGCTGCCACTGGCCAAGCTGCTGCGTCACCTAAAGGACAAATAGTATTTCCCTCAATTTTACTTTGAATGCTCAATAGCAAATCGATATCTTCTTCACGACCGTGACCGTTTTCGATTCGGTGCAATACTTTTTCCATCCATCCTGTACCTTCACGACAAGGAGAACATTGTCCACAGCTTTCGTGGTGATAAAAACGAGAGAAATTCCAAGTATTACGAACGATGCAAGACGTATCATTGTAAACAATAAATCCTCCTGATCCTAACATAGAACCAGTTGCAAATCCACCGTCACTTAAAGATTCATATGACATCAAACGATCTTCACCGTTTGCCGTTTTATAAATTAAATGTGCAGGTAAAACAGGAACAGAACTTCCTCCAGGTACAAATGCTTTCAAAGGTCTATCAGAACTCATTCCGCCTAAATACTCATCAGAATTCATGAATTCGTAAACACTTAAACCCAATTCAATTTCATAAACACCTTGATTTTTTATATGGCCAGAAGCTGAAATTAATTTGGTTCCTGTAGAACGTCCGATACCAATTTTAGCATATTCCGCACCAGTATTATTGATAATCCAAGGCACAGCGGCAATTGTTTCTACATTATTTACAACCGTTGGATTTGCCCAAAGCCCTGAAATTGCAGGAAATGGTGGTTTGATACGAGGATTTCCTCTTTTACCTTCCAATGATTCGATTAAAGCAGTTTCTTCACCACAGATGTAAGCTCCGGCACCACAATGAACATAAAGTTCTAAATCGTATCCTGAACCTAATATATTTTTGCCCAAAAATCCAGCAGCTTTTGCTTCGTTAATGGCTTTTTCCAATATTTTATAAACCCACATGTATTCTCCACGAATGTAGATGTAAGAAAGGTTTGCACCCAAAGCATAGCTGGAAGTAATCATTCCCTCAATCAATAAATGAGGAATAAATTCCATCAAATAACGATCTTTGAAAGTTCCCGGTTCTGATTCATCCGCATTACAAACTAAATGTCTTGGTTTTCCTGATTTTTTATCAATAAAACTCCACTTCATTCCGGCTGGGAAACCTGCTCCACCACGACCACGCAACCCTGAAGTTTTCACTTCTTCAACCACTTCGTCTGGGGTTAATGTTTTTAAGGCTTTTTCTACTGAAGCATAACCACCGTTTTGACGGTATACTTCGTAGGTTTTAATTCCTGGAATATTTATTTTATCTAATAATATTTTTTGTGACATATTATTTATCGTGTAATATTATTGTATCGTTTTTGCAATCTTCAATTAACTGGTCGATTTTTGCTGCCGTCAAATGTTCTTTGTAAAAATCGCCTAATTGCATCATTGGAGCGTAACCACAAGCACCTAAGCATTCAACTCCTCTCACTTCAAAAAGACCGTCTGAAGTAGGTTCACCCACTTTTACACCTAATTTTTCACAGGTATAATCCATTAAATCCTCCACTCCATTCAAACAACAAGGAGAAGTTTGACAAAACTCGAACATGTATTTCCCAATTGGTCTTTGGTTGTACATCGTATAAAACGATACTACTTCGTAAACTTCAATTGGCTTAATCAAAAGGATTTCGGCTACTTTATTCATTAATTCAATACTCAACCAATTGTCGTGAGCATCTTGAACTTCATGCAAAACAGGCAATAAGGCCGATTTTCTTTTGTCTTCAGGATAATGACTTATTAATTCATTGATGCGAGACATCAATGCTTCAGTCATATTTATTTCTTGTTTGTGATACGTTCTTTCCATTCTTTAATTTTAGATTTTAGATTTTAGATTTTGGATTTTTCAATCTTCAGTCTGAAATCTGTATTCTGCAATCTTAATTTTTATGCGTCTAACTCTCCGGCAATAACATTTAAACTTGACAAAATAACAATTGCATCCGATAGTAATGAACCTTTAATCATTTCTGGATACGCTTGATAGTAAATAAAACAAGGTCTGCGGAAGTGTAATCTATAAGGAGTACGACTTCCGTCAGTTACCAAATAGAAACCTAATTCTCCGTTTCCACCTTCAACAGGATGATATATTTCGGCAACTGGAACAGGAACTTCTCCCATCACAATTTTGAAATGGTAAATCAATGATTCCATACTGGTGTAAACATCTTCTTTTGGAGGAAGGTAATAATCTGGAACATCAGCATGAAAGTCATTTCCTTCCGGCATTTTTGCTAATGCTTGACGAATGATACTCAAACTCTCCCAAACTTCAGCATTACGAACGCAAAAACGATCGTAAGTATCACCTGATTTTCCAACAGGAATAATAAAATCAAAATCTTCGTAAGAAGAATACGGTTGCGCCACACGAACATCATAATCAACACCTGCAGCACGTAAATTTGGACCTGTAAATCCGTAAGCCATAGCTTGTTCAGCTGTTATAGCGCCAACATTTACAGTTCTGTCAATAAAAATTCTATTTCTTTCGAATAAGTTTTCAAATTCTTTCCAAGCGGCAGGAAAATCTGCTAAAAATGTATTTAATAATTCAAACGCTTTAGGTGACCAATCTCTTTCGAAACCACCAATTCGTCCCATATTTGTAGTCAAACGAGCTCCACAAATTTCTTCGTAGATTTCGTAAACTTTCTCTCTAAATTGAAACACATATAAAAATCCAGTATACGCTCCGGTATCCACACCAAGAATTGAATTACAGATAATATGATCCGTGATTCTTGCCAATTCCATTACAATAACTCTTAAATATTGCGCTCTTTTAGGAACTTCAATATCCAACAATTTTTCTAATGTCATCCACCAACCCATATTGTTTATAGGAGATGAACAATAGTTCATTCTATCTGTAAGAGGTGTGATTTGGTAAAAAGGACGATTTTCAGCAATTTTTTCGAAAGCTCTGTGAATGTAACCAATAGTTGGTTCCGCTTCTAGAATTCTTTCTCCATCCATCAACAAGATATTTTGAAAAATACCGTGCGTAGCTGGGTGAGTTGGTCCTAAATTCAGGATAGAAAGCTCGCTTCCATCTTCATTTAGTTGGGCTGCAATTCTTTTAGCATAGCGATGCTCTGGTGGTAATAATAGTTCTGACATTTAGTTAATGTGAAAAATTATAATAGTGAGTGTTTTTTTTAATAATTGTCGGTTGTTCTTCCAAAGAAACGGTCATCTTTGTCTGTTCTTCCGCTATCTTCCATTGGAAATTCTTTTCGCATTGGAAAAGAAATCATTTCATCCATATTCAAAATACGTTTCAATTGTGGATGCCCAATGAAGTTTATTCCATAAAAATCATACGCTTCTCTTTCCATCCAATTGGAGCTCAAGAAAATATTTGAAATCGTTTTTATTTCTGGATTTTCACCGTTGATAAATGCCTTAATTCTAATCCTTTTGTTTTCATACCAATTGTGCAAATGATACACCACTGCAAATTGATGGTCTACATCATTGTCAGGATAATGAATCCCACACAAATCTGTTAAAAAATGGAAACGCAATGTTGGATCATTTTTCAAAAAAAGAATCACTGCCGTAATTTTATCAGCAGCGACTTCAAATGAAAATATATCTCTTTCCTGGTTGAATTCAAAAACAGCCGAATCAAATGTTTCAACTAATTTCTCTTGGATTTGTATCGTTTCTAGCGCCATTATTTATTTGATATTATAAGAAGCTAATAATTCTTGGTATTCTGGAGAACTTCTTCTTCTTACTGATTCCGTTTTAACCAACTCTTGCAATTTCATAACTCCATCTACAATTTGTTCTGGTCTGGGCGGACAGCCCGGAACATAAACATCAACTGGAATTACTTTATCAATCCCTTGCAAAACAGAATACGTATCAAAGATTCCACCAGATGAAGCACAAGCTCCAACTGCAATCACCCAACGTGGCTCTGACATTTGTTCGTAAACCTGACGTAAAATAGGTGCCATTTTTTTCGAAATCGTCCCCATTACCATTAGCATATCCGCTTGACGAGGAGAAAAACTCACTCTTTCAGAACCAAATCGTGCCAAATCGTAATGCGAAGCCATTGTTGCCATAAATTCAATCCCACAACAAGATGTTGCAAAAGGCAAAGGCCACAAAGAATTTGCACGAGCCAATCCCACAACATCATTCAGCTTTGTAGCAAAGAAACCTTCACCAACAACGCCTTCCGGAGGGGCAACCATATTTATATTTGAATCACTCATCTTTGTTAAATTATGAATTATGAATTCTGAATTACAATGACATCATTTAAATTCAGCATTTAAAATAATTTTTTATTCCCACTCTAATGCTTTCTTTTTGATGATGTAGAAAAATCCCACCAAAAGCAACATCATAAAAATCACCATCTTAACCATTCCTTCCATACCCAATTCCTTGAAATTGATAGCCCATGGATACAAGAAAATCACCTCAACATCAAACAAAACAAACAAAATCGCCACAAGGAAATATTTAACCGAAAATGGAATTCTCGCATTCCCCACAGATTCAATCCCACATTCGAAGTTTTTATCTTTTATTTCAGAAGATCTTTTAGGCCCTAATTTTCCAGAAACTAATATAGTTCCTACAACAAATCCTACAGCGAGGATAAACTGCATTAAAATTGGTATATAATTTAATTGATCGGATTGCATAATATCGATTTTTTTGAATAAAACTAAGCCACAAAGATAACTTCCAAATTATTAAATAACAATAAAAACTCAAAAATACATCGCAACTACAACGTTGTAAATTTACAATTTTTATTAATTATAAATAAGGAAAGATTTTTATATTAAGATGTGTTTAACGTTTAATCCATTTAACAATTCTAAAAAGCAGCTTCATAAATTACGAAAATGAGAAAAATATTGACTAAAAAAAAAACGTTCCGAAATAAATCGGAACGTTTTTTAAACATTCGTAGGCAAAAAAAATTAATTTTTTTATGCTTAGATCACTGCTACTTTCGCAGCAACTTTTCCTTTTCTTCCTTCTTCTTCTTCGTAGCTAACTCTGTCACCTTCGCGTAATTCTTCCGCGTTGATTCCTGATGCATGAACAAAAATGTCTTTTCCTGTTTCTTCGTCTGTAATGAATCCGTAACCTTTAGACTCATTGAAAAATTTAACTGTACCTGTACGCATTGTAATAGTAATAATAATTTATAATGGAGCAAATGTAATATTTAATATAATACGAAAGACATTCTTCTCTTTTTATTTTGTAAAAATATTGATATTCAACGTTTTCTAACAAATTTAAACGATAAACTACAACTACACCAATTTTATATGCAGCTCTTTTAATTGAGAATCATCAATAGCTGAGGGAGCATCAATCATGACATCTCTTCCAGAATTGTTTTTTGGAAAAGCAATAAAATCACGAATCGTCTCCTGACCACCAAGAATTGCTACTAATCGATCCAATCCAAAAGCCAAACCTCCGTGCGGTGGTGCACCAAACTGGAACGCATCCATCAAGAATCCGAATTGAGCCTTCGCTTCTTCTTCGGTAAAGCCCAAATATTTAAACATCAATTGTTGTGTCGCTTTGTCGTGGATACGAATTGAACCTCCTCCAATTTCATTTCCATTTAAAACCATATCATAGGCATTAGCACGAACTTTCCCTGGATTTGTTTCCAACAAATGCATGTCTTCCGGTTTTGGCGAGGTAAACGGATGATGCATCGCATGATAACGACCGCTCTCTTCGTCAAATTCTAATAAAGGGAAATCAACCACCCAAAGTGGTGCAAATTCGGCTGGGTTTCTCAATCCTAATCGCGTAGCTAATTCCATACGCAATGCGCTTAATTGTCCACGAGTTTTATCTGCAGGTCCAGAAAGCACAAAAATCATATCTCCTGCTTTGGCACCCGTAATTTTTGCCCATTGTCCTAAATCATCTTGATCATAGAATTTATCTACTGATGACTTATACGTTCCATCATCATTACATTTCACATATACCATTCCTGACGCACCTACTTGAGGACGTTTTACCCAATCAATCAACCCATCAATTTCTTTACGAGTATAATTCCCTGCATTAGGAACAGCTATTCCAACCACTAATTCAGCAGCATTAAAAACAGGGAATTCTCTGTGTTGCGCCACTTCATTTAATTCACCAAACTCCATTCCGAAACGGATGTCTGGCTTATCATTTCCGTATGTTTTCATAGCATATTCGTAGGTAATTCTTGGGAATTTCTCTACTTCAATACCTTTTATTTCTTTCAGTAAATGCCTTGTCAATCCTTCAAAAACATTCAAGATATCTTCTTGCTCTACAAAAGCCATTTCACAATCGATTTGTGTAAATTCCGGCTGTCTGTCTGCGCGTAAATCTTCGTCACGGAAACATTTCACGATTTGGAAATATTTATCCATTCCACCCACCATCAATAATTGCTTGAAGGTTTGAGGCGATTGTGGCAAAGCGTAAAACTGCCCTTCGTTCATTCGAGAAGGCACCACAAAATCTCTAGCACCTTCTGGAGTAGACTTAATTAAATACGGTGTTTCAACTTCACAAAAATCCAAATCCGAAAGGTACTTGCGCACTTCCATCGCTACTTTATGACGAAACAGTAAACTATTTTTTACTGGATTTCTTCTTATATCTAGGTAACGGTATTTCATTCTAATATCTTCGCCACCATCTGTCTCGTCCTCAATAGTAAAAGGAGGCGTAAGTGATGCGTTAAGAATATTCAATTCTGTAACTAAAATTTCGATCTCACCCGTAGTCATGTTTTTATTTTTGGCTTCGCGCTCAATAACAGTTCCTTTTACCTGAATTACAAATTCACGGCCAAGAGTTTTAGCTAATTCAAAAACAGACTTTTCTGAACGACCTTCATCAAAAATTAATTGTGTAATTCCATAACGGTCGCGTAAATCAACCCAATTCATAAATCCTTTATCGCGTGATTTTTGAACCCATCCCGCAAGTGTAACTTCTGTATTAATATGTGAGGCATTCAACTCGCCGCAGTTATGACTTCTATACATGATTCTAATTTTAGATTATTTTGCCCTTTGGACACGGGTGCAAATTTAGGACTAATTATCAATAATGAATTGAGAAATAAGAAATTTTAGCGCTTGGTTTTCTCTTAAACTTTATTTCCAATGTTAAGTTTTACTTCAATGTTACCAAATTGTTAACTTAAAGTTTTTTTATTGTAAAATGTTTTATATATTTGTTAAGCTAATATGAATTTAAAATCCCAACGATATGAAAAAATATATAATCTTAACCGCATTAATCTTCTCAGGAATAGCATTTGCTCAAGAAAATAATCCACAATTAGAAGCTGTGGGTGAATTAGTAAAAACAACATACTACTTTGAAAACGGAAATGTACAACAAGAAGGTTTCTTCAAAAACGGAAAACTGGAAGGTACTTGGACTTCATACGATACAAATGGCAACAAATTATCAGTTGCTAATTATAAAAATGGGGAAAAAACTGGAAAATGGTTTTTCTGGAATGGTAACAACTTAAGTGAAGTAGATTATTCCAATAGTAGAATTGCTTCAGTAAAAACCTGGAAACAAGATGCATTAGTCAATAGAGACTAAAAAAATCGTTAAAAACATAAAAAAAGCTTCCGCAAATTTCGGAAGCTTTTTTTATTTCTAATTTTGAAAGCGTAAAGCTGGCTTTCTTCTATTGTAACAATGAATTTTGAATTAAAAATTCATATTCAAACCTATTTTTATAAATAGTCGTATTCCTGAATTGCTTTTTAAAAACCCGAACTCAATTCTCGTTTCTATATTCATTTTTAAACAAAAAAAGCAAAAGATTAAATCTTAATCCTTTGCTTTTTTTGTTTAATCCATGAACCTTTTTACCAAAAGATCGTATAAAATGCAGCGATCAATGACAAAACGATCAACATTCCTACTGTAAACGCAGGACTCATTTTAAACATAGTACGATCAATTTCAAGTCCATTGGTTTTAACGCCTCTTGAGGTTTCAAACAAACTAATGCTCACCATACCAATCACACAAATCAAGAAAACAAATCCCATGCGGTCAATAAACGGAATTTCATACAAACCGTCTGCGTTTTGTACTGCAAACCCAGTTGAATATAAAAATGACAAATCAACAACAGCTGGCATAAATTTGAAAGCAAGCGATAGTAAGAAACCACCAATAGTAGCAAACAAAGCCGCGTTTGAAGTTGTTTTTTTCCAAAAGAAACCAAGAATAAACATAGCAAAAACTCCTGGACTTACAAAACCTGTATACTCTTGAATATACTGAAATCCTCCTTTTTTATCAATTCCTAAAAACGGCGCTACAACCACAGCTACAAGCATAGCTACGATGATGGCCTTTTGACCAACGTTCACTAATTTTTTCTCATCGGCATCCACATTTAGTTTTGTTTTGTAAATGTCTAGTGTAAAAATGGTCGCAATACTATTGGCCTTACCTGCTAATGAAGCCACAATAGCCGCTGTAAGTGCCGCAAAAGACAATCCTTTTAAACCTACTGGAAGTAAATTCAATAAAACGGGATACGCACGATCTGGATTTAAAGATCCGTCTTGAAGCATTTCGGAACCAAAATAGCCTTTTTGATACAGCACAAAAGCTGCAATTCCTGGTAAAACCACAATTATTGGCATTAATAATTTTAAGAATGCGGCAAATAAAATTCCGTTTCGCGCAGTTTTAATATCCGCGCCTAACGCTCTTTGTGTGATGTATTGGTTACATCCCCAATAATTCAAATTGATAATTAACATTCCTCCAATTAGTACAGACAAACCAGGCAAATCCATATAATTAGGATTTGTTTTTTCAAAAATCATATGAAAATGATCATTTGCCTCCGTAGTCATTAGATTGAAACCATTAATAACACCTGTTGTGCCAAACTCTTCGGCTACTAAATTAAGTGCCAAATAAGTAGTCACTAATCCTCCTAAAATCAAAAAGAATACCTGAATAACATCAGTGTAACCTATTACTTTCATACCGCCAAGCGTAATCATTACCGCGAAGAACGCTAAAAAAATCATACATAAAGTCAAATTCAAACCTGAAATACTACTGATTGCCAAAGCGCCTAAATACAAGATCGAAGTTAGGTTTACCAAAACGTACAATAACAGCCAAAATACCGCCATAATCATCGCAACATTACTATTGTACCTTTGATTCAGGTATTGTGGCATGGTAAAAATTTTATTTTTTAAGTACACAGGTATAAAAAAGATAGCGACTATAATTAGCGTAAAAGCGGCCATCCACTCGTAGGTAGCAATGGCCAATCCCATCTTGAAACCACTACCGCTCATTCCTATAAATTGTTCGGCACTGATGTTACTCGCAATTAACGAAGCTCCAATGGCCCACCATGTGAGTGATCCTTCGGCTAAAAAATAATCTTTACTACTGGTTTCTTCCTTTTTCTTTTTGCGATAAATCCAAACTCCATAACTCACAATTAAGATGAAGTAAAAGAAAAATACAATGTAATCTTGGGTTGCTAATGTTTGCATTGGTTAGATAGTTTTTGGTTTTTGGTTGGTTTTATAGTGAATTATTGGTAATGCTCTCAAAATGGCCGCGCTTTTCTCCGGTGTGATGTCGCGTTGCGATTCGCCCATCATTTCGTATCCTACCATAAATTTTTTAACCGTAGCTGAGCGCAACAATGGTGGGTAAAAATGCATGTGAAAATGCCATTCCTGATGCGCATCCCCATCTGTTGGCGACTGATGTATTCCTGACGAATACGGAAAAGAAGTTTCGAAAAGATTATCATATTTGGTTGTCAACTGTTTCAGTATTAGCGCAAAATCAGCGACTTCGGCTTTGGTAAAATTAGTTATTTTATTGACATTTTGCTTACTAATAATCATCGTTTCATACGGCCAAATTGCCCAAAAGGGAACTAAAGCCACAAAATTGTCGTTTTCTATCACTATTCGTTCCTGAGAACGCAACTCTTCCTGCACATAATCTTGTAAAAGGGTGCTCTGGTATTGGTCCCAATATTTCTTTAAACTAACCTGCGTTTTTTCTACCTGTGTTGGCAAAGACGATTGCGCCCAAATTTGCCCATGCGGATGCGGATTACTGCACCCCATAACACTGCCTTTGTTTTCAAAAATCTGCACATGATTAATGTACGGCACAGCACCAAGATCTTTGTACTCGTGTTGCCAAGTTTGGATTATATTTTCAATTTCATGCACCTCCATTTCGGGCAAGGTCAAATGATGCTTAGGCGAAAAACAAACTACTCTCGAAATTCCTCTTTCTGGTCTGGCTTTAAAAAATCGCTCGTTTTGATCTTCTTCAAAATTGATTTCTTCTTGTTTTAAAGCAGCAAAGTCGTTCTCAAAAACAAATGCTTTTTCATAATTTGGGTTTTGTTCTCCGTTGGCACGAAGGTTTCCGGGACACAAATAACAAGTAGGATCGTATTTGGGTAATTCTTGAGTTGCAATAGTTTCATTTTGCCCTTGCCACGGGCGTTTAGAGCGATGCGGCGACACCAAAACCCATTCGTTAATTAATGGATTAAAGCGTCTGTGTGGATCTTCGTTTATGTCAAAATTCTTCATTCTTTATGTTATAATTTTAATCTCAAACTGTGAGATGTAATTTTAGATAGCTGTTCTTTTCAAAATTAAGAAACAATTGTTTCGTATAAACTTGTTCCGTTTCCGATTTTAACATCATAAATCTTTAAGTCAATTCCAAAAGCTGTTTTGTAACCTTGTACTAATTTCGATTTTATTGTCTCTTCTTCTCCTTTTTTAATCAAATTAATGGTGCAACCGCCAAAACCACCTCCCATCAAACGAGAACCTACTACTGCTTTTTCATTTTTGACAAAATCAACTAAGTAATCTAACTCATCACAACTTACTTCGTATTCTTTTGACAATCCTGCGTGCGTTTCAAACATCAGCTGCCCCAACGTTTCAATAGCACCTTGATCTAGCGCAGCACAAGCTAAAGCTACGCGTTGGATTTCTTTCACCACAAAGGAGCATCTTTTAAAAACATTAGGACTCATCACATTTTGCAGTTGTTGCACCTGTTCCAAACTACAATCTCTAAAACTACTAATTTCGGGGAAATTATTTTTTAAAATCGCTAAACCTTCCTCACATTGCTGTCTTCTTTGATTGTAAGCTGAAGTCATCAACGAATGTTTAACATTTGAATCAAACAAAATGAGTGCATATTCATTAAAATCGGCTTTGTGATATTCGAATTCTAAAGTTTTACAATCAATTTTAATCACTTGATTTTCGAGTCCCATTACACTCGAAAACTGGTCCATGATACCACAATTAATTCCAACCCAATGCTCAGCTTTTTGGCCCATAAGCGCGATATCGACAGGTTTTATTTGCAACTGGAAAAGCGCATTGATACCGTATAAAAATCCGCATTCTAAAGCAGCCGATGAAGACAAACCGGAACCAACCGGAATAGTACTGCTAAATACACAATTGAAACCTTCGAAATTAAATCCATTATCTTGCAGTTGTTTGACCACACCTAAAAGGTAATTTGTCCAAACCACTTCGCTCAGCCTAACTTTTGCCGTAAGGTCAACTACCATTTCTTCATTCAAATCCAAGGCTATAATATTAGATTCGTTCGAATTGTTTTTGGAAAAAGCAAAGCAAATAATCTTATCAATGGCAGCGGGCAAAACATAGCCATCATTATAATCAATATGCTCTCCGATGATATTAATTCGACCTGGAGAAAGCACTACTTTTTCTGGAGTCGAACCAAATTTTTCCTGAAAAAAAGCACTCGTTTTTTGTATCACTACATCATTCATAAACTTCTTATTTTATTGTATTATTGGCCTGCTACGCCTTTTACTTGGATTAATTATTTGACAAGCAAATCGATAAAACCGCTTTTCAAACCTGCTCCACTTACCTCTAATTTGGCTGTTCCAGCACTTGCTTTTGATTGTACTAAAACCACCAGTTTTCCGCTAAAAAGCTTCATTGAATCCTTATGAAACATTTCAAGCGAGGTAGCATCACCATTACAAGCAGCTCTGTAAGTTGCTGCTCCTGACACCTTAAATTTTAGTTGATTTGTTGCCGTTGGGCAAGGAATTCCATTTTTGTCAACCACTTGTACGGTTACAAATGAAATATCATCGCCATCAGCAGCGATTGTTGTACGATCTGCTTGAAGCACAATACGGTGCGGTTTTTCAGCGGTATGAATTTGCTCTTCGGCAACTGCTTTTCCGTTATCATCAAATGCCACCACTTTTACCGTTCCAGGCTCGTACTTTACATCCATCCACATCAAACGGTAGCGATTTTGCGGTGTGCTATTGTTTTTTTTCTGCACACCCATGCTTTTGCCATTGATAAAAAGTTCTGCACTGTTATAATTGGTGTAAACAAAAACAGGAGTTGTTTGTCCTTCGCGACCTTCCCAGTTCCAATGTGGCAAAATATGCAAGGTCTTTTCACTAGGATTCCAACGACTACGGTACAAATAAAAACGATCTTTAGGCAAACCTGCTAAATCATTGATACCAAAATACGAACTACGAGACGGCCAACTTTCATCATAAGGTGTTGGCTCGCCTAGATAATCAAAACCGGTCCACACAAATTCGCCAATTACCCAAGGTTTATCATCTTGCAGCACAAAATCTTCATCGGGAACATTTGACCAACTACAAGCTTCTAAATCATAAGACGAAGATTGAAAATCAGGGTATTGCTTCATTTTTTCCTGCACAACAGGAAATTTGTAAATCCCACGTGAACTTACTGTGGAAGCCGTTTCGGAACCCAAAATAAAACCTTGAGGGAATTTTTTTTGAGCCTCGTCATATAAATGCACGCGATAATTCAAACCTGGCACATCTAATAAAGCGCCAAAACCCGACTCGATAGTTGCTTTTACTTGATCCATTCCTACCGTTACGGGACGTGTTGGATCTTCTCTATGGAATAGTTCTTGCAACCATTTGGCTCTTTTCACTCCCTCTTCACCCCACTGATCAGGGACTTCGTTACCAGAACTCCACATCACTATTGAAGGATGATTTCTGGTTGCTTGCACCAAATTCACAATATCCTTCTCGGCATATTCTTCAAAAAATCGATGGTAACCATTTTCTACCTTTGGCTTAGCCCATTCATCAAAACTTTCGGCCAGAAATAAAAATCCCATTTCATCAGCCAATTCTAATTGTTCAAATGACGGCATGTTATGCGAACTTCGAATGGCATTGCACCCCATATCTTTTAAAATCTGCATTTGCCTGCGCAGCGCTGCTTTGTTCACCGCCACTCCAAGTGGACCCAAATCGTGGTGCAGACAAACCCCTTTGAATTTGGTTATCTTTCCATTTAGGCTAAAGCCTTTATTGGCCTCATATTTTATTTCCCGAATTCCAAAACGTGTTGATATCTCGTCTTTCAGTTCTTTTCCAACATATAATTGGGAAACCGCTTTATACAAATAAGGGGTTTCAGGACTCCACAATTTAGGTTTTTCTACTTTTATATTTTGATCAAATTCTTTTCCGAATTGTACAACTGACTCCTCTGAATTGAGTTTATGTCCTTCTGCATCAAAAATAGTGGTGACTAAACGAGTATTTTCGCCGGAGACTTTAGTCTTGATATTAACTTTAGCAACTTCTTCACTGATAAAAGGTGTCGTTACAAACTGACCCCATTGGTCAATACTTTCGTTGTTTTTTATAATAACACTTACATTTCGATACAAACCTGCACCTGGATACCAACGAGATGCAAATTCTTTATTGATTAGTTTTACTGATAATGTGTTGGCTCCTTCTTGTATAAATTGGGAAACATCAAAATAAAAATAACTGTAGCCATACGCCCATTCTCCAACTTTTTTTCCGTTTAAATACACTTGAGGTTCGCTCATTGCACCTTCAAAAAGTAAAATTATTTTTTTAGCTTTTACATCTTTAGGCAAGGTGAATGTATTGCGGTACCAGGCAGTTCCTATATGAGGCAAAGCCCCAGTTCGTCCTGTTTTTTCGGTGGCAACTTTTTCTCCGTTTTGAACAATGGCAACTTTTTGTATGTCTACATTTTTATCAAAAGGTCCATAAATGGCCCAATCATGCGGAACGGTTACAGATTCCCATTTCGAATCATTAAAATTTACTTTATGCGCCGCTTCAAAATCGCCTTTTTGAAATTTCCAATTGGTCTTTAGCACTTTAACTTCTCGTGATTGAGACAAGGCAACTTGTGTACATGCTAAAATCACAACAAGAAAACATATCAATTTCTTCATTTTTATAATAAATTAGAATTTATTTTTTTGAAACACATAAGTCATTTAAGCTTTTAATTTGAGTTATTAAAGTTAAAATCCTAGTGCATTTAAGTACTATCTGATGGCTTTGTAAAAAATAATTTCGGTCTATACTCCCCTTATACCTTTGACATAAGCCAACTGATTTTAAACACTTAAATGACTTATATGTTTACAATTCTTTAAACGCGTCTAAAGCCATTGTTGGTTTCCCGTCAGATTGCCAAGCGCTCAAGGAATAACCGCTCCAACTTTTTTCTCCCTGCGGTTCCCAATATATCACGCCAAGTCCTTTATTATTAGGCACAGCTTTTACCGCTTTGATTGTTGCTGCTAACATTTCATAGGTGTTTTGTACTTTGTCATATTCACCACCAACTTCCACAACCATCACTTCTTTGTTGTATCTGGCAACCATATCGTTTAGATTATACGCTAAATCCGAAATAGTTTCCGTGTAATCTTTCTTGATCCAAAAAGGGTAATAAGACAATCCAATCACATCGTACTTTACATTATTTACTGTAGCATTATCAAAAAACCAGCGGAATTTTTCATTGTTATTTCCTTCGTCAAGATGAACAATTACTTTGATTTTAGGATCGATGGCTTTTGTTGCTTCATAGCCTTTATTGAGTAATTGCGCCAACTGATTCCAATTTTTGGTGCTTCCTTCTGGCCACATCATTCCGCCTGGAATTTCATTCCCAACCTGAACCCATTCAGGAGTAACTCCTGCAGATTTCAATGCACTCAAAACATCAAAATTATGGTCATACACATCCTTCATTAATTCCGGAAAAGTATGATTTTCCCATGCTTTTGGTTTGAATTGTTTAGCAGGATCAGCCCATGAATCGCTATAATGAAGATCAATCATGATGCGCATTCCCATTTTTTGTGCACGCAAAGCCATGACAACAGTTTCTTCCTTGCTGCAATGTCCACTCGCTTTATCATCATTTGGATTGACCCAAACTCTTAGACGAATAGTATTCATTCCTCTATCTTTCAGTAACTGCAAACAGTCTTTTTCGGTACCATCGGTATCATAAAATTTATATCCTGTGGCTTCCATTTGCGGCAACCATCCTACATCTGCTCCTTTTGAAAAAGAATTCTTAGCTGTTGATTGCAGATTTTTTGATGTACTGCAAGAAAAAAGTACTGAAACCATTAAAGACATCAAAACGAATCGGAAATACATTGGTAAATTTTTCATATTTTCTTATTTATTAAACGCTTGCAAAACAGGTAATGCTCTATTATTAAAATCATAAAAAGCCTGGTTTTCAAAAGTGGAGCCATTTGCAGCCTGATTGCCTTTGAAAGAAATCCATTCGCCTCCCCAATACGCAAATCCCAAACCGTACTCTGACTCTTTAACGAGTGTTTTTATTGCCAAAACAAAGTTTTTTTGTCCATCAGGAGTCGCTGGATAGCCCGAAACGAGTTGCGAATCTAAACCCACTATATTATTTGTCCAATCATTGTATCCTAACGTAAAAGGATAAGCAGTTTCAGCAATAATCACTTTTTTATTGTATGTTTTTCCTAACGTATTGATGGCAGTTTTTACAACTTCTAAATCTTTTTCGTGCCAAATGGGATAATACGACAGCCCAATGTAATCGTAATCTACACTTTTAATTTTGTTAAAAAACCAATTCGTATCCGAAGCTTTCACACCTGCATAATGAATCATGATTTTGGTGTTTGGTGCCTTGCCGCGAATAGTTGCGCTAGCAGTTGCCAATAAAGAAATACTTTGTACTTCCTGATTGATTAAATTTCCTTGTGGCCAAAGGAATCCGCTATTAATTTCGTTCCCAATCTGGATAATATCCGGATTGATTTCAGTGAGTATTGTTGAAGTATAATTGGCGACGGCCGTTTTTAAATCGGTAAACGATAAATTTTTCCATTCAGCTGGCGTAGTTTGAACCGCAGGATCAGCCCAAGTATCCGAGTAATGTACTGTTAACCAAACTTTCAGCCCAGCTTGTTTCACGCGTTGCGAAAGCGCTTTAACTTCGGCCATTCCAGAACGTCCATTTGCTGGATTTTTCCAAAGGCGGATTCTCACCGTGTTACAACCAGTATTTTTAAGAGTTGTTATCATATCTTCTACTTGGTTGTTACTGTTGTATAAAACCACACCTGATGTTTCTATTTCCGGTAAAAAAGAAAGATCAGCAGCTCTAATAAAAGAATCTGCGGCAACCGGCGGTTCCACTGCTGGATTTTCACCTGTCTCATTATTAGTAGAACAGGAAATTAGAAATACGAAAAGAGTTAAAAATCCCGAAATTAGGATGTTTTTTTTCATCTTAAAAAGATTGAAATTTGTAAATGGTTTTATGATAATATAACTCTCCTTTTCTCAAAACAGAAGATGGAAAATGTTCATGATTGGGCACATCAGGGAAATTTTGGGTTTCAAAACAAATGCCACTTGTGGGATGATAACTAGCATTTTCTTTCCCCTTTATTGCATTAAAGCAATTGCCGCCAACATAGATGTGAACTGCGGGCTGATTCGTATAAACAGACATTTTCAAAGTTTTGTCACTATTAAATAGAGATGCTGCGTATTCATTTTCCTTATTTAAAATAAAAGTAGTGTCAATTTTTGACGGACAGGTTCTCGCCGCAGTGAAATCATAAGGACAATTAGCAACATTAAGAAACCGTCCTGTTGGAATCCCTGAAGCTGTGGTTTCTAATATTCGTTGAGAATTAACACGCATTTCCTGATTTGCAACGCTGGATTGATGGCCATCAAGATTGAAATAACTATGGTGCGTTAAGTTTACAATAGTATCTTCTGTTGTGCTGGCAATGTATTCTATGATTAATTCATTCTCGTCTGAGAGCATATAAGTCAAATCAACCGACAGTTCACCAGGAAAATGCTCCTCACCATCCGCACTTACACACGTAAAAGTTACTGAAGGGTTTTTTCCTTCACTGTATTTTTTTAATTTCCAATTTTTTTGGCTAAAGCCAACAGTGCCACCATGCAGCGAATTCCCATTGTTATTTTTGTTGAGGGAAATTAATTTTCCGTTCAGTTTAAATTCACCTTCATTTATTCTTCCGGCAAATCGTCCTACGGTTGCGCCCATATAAGGCGCGCTTTCTAAATTAAAGGACTGCATGTAGGTCTCTAAAGTGTCAAAACCTAAAACCACATCTACCAGATCTCCATTTTTTAATGGAACTTTTAAGGAAGTAAGTGTAGCACCATAACCCATCACTTTCATTTGCATGCCATTCTTGTTTGAAAGTTCGCATACAGAAACCTCTTCCCTATCTGGCATCAAACCAAATGATTCCATTACAGAATTGGTTTTAAAATGTGATATGTGTTTTATTTTCATGGTTTAATTATGAAATGTGAAAAACCAAAAGTAAAATAATTGTCATCATCAACATACCAGTACCTACCAGTTTTTGTATATTGCCAAGAAATTCACTGCTGCATGAAAATAATTTCGATTCAAAACAACCTTGGGGTTCCTAAATACAGACAAATAATTAGTTCTGTAGAGAAGGCAATAGAAGACGAAAATCTGCAAAAAGGGGACAAACTTCCCTCCGTAAACAAAGTCTGTCTCGAATTCTCCTTGTCCCGAGACACGGTTTTGCAAGCCTATGAAGAATTGAAGAAAAGAGGAATAATTTATGCCATTCCGGGTAAAGGATATTATATAAAAAGCGTTGAAGTCACCATAAAACAAAGGATATTTTTACTTTTTGACGAATTGAATATTTTCAAGGAAGACTTGTACAATTCATTTCTGGAGAACATTGGCACAAATGTTCAGGTAGACATTTTCTTTCATCATTTTAATGCTCCCGTTTTCCAAAAACTGATTAATGACAGTAACGGCAATTACACCAAATACATTATCATGCCGACCAATTTAGCCGAAGCTGCCGCATTGATAAAAACCCTACCAGTTAATGAAGTATACATATTAGACCAAACTAATCCCGACCTAAAATCGTTTCCGGCAGTGTATCAAAATTTCGTAATAGACATTTATGATGGTTTGTTGAAAGGAAAATCCAAATTGAACAAATACGAAAAACTGATAATGATTTTCCCGGGATTCCGCGAACCGCTGGATATGAAAATAGGTTTTGAGAATTTCTGCAAAGACTTCGATTTCGATTATGAAATCATCACTGAATTCAAGAATCGGGAGATACAAAAAGGAGAAGTTTACATCATTCCGAGTGACAGGGATTTAGTGCGTGTTATCGAAAAAGCAAAACTTCAGAAGTTACAATTAGGCAGTGATTACGGGATTATTTCGTACAATGAAACTCCGCTTAAAAAAGTAGTCGAAAACGGAATCACAACCATCTCGACAAATTTTGAAGTCATGGGAAAGGTGTTGGCAGAGATGATTTTAAAAGGCAAAAAAGAACAAATTGAAAATAAAAGCGCTTTGATTATTAGGAATTCTTTGTAAAAGAAAATAGGTATCCGTTAGATAAAATACTTGAGCAATCACGAATAGAAAATAAAAAACCCCGTAATCAATTGATTACGGGGTTTTTAAGTACCCGGAGCCGGAGTCGAACCGGCACGGTTTCCCACAGGTGTTTGAGACCAGCGCGTCTACCAATTCCGCCATCCGGGCTTAGCTAGACATGAAACAACAACAGTTATTTCAACGCAATAAAAGATGTGATTGTGTTTAAATCAACCATCAATTCCTTTAACACGGTGCAAATGTAAAAAATAATATTAAATGTTCTACTAAAAATACTTAATTTTTTCCTTTCAGAGTTGAATAAATTTTATAAATTTGCACCTCGTTAAAACAACACACACACAACTAACTACATCCGAGGCAAATACAAACATAAAGCTGTAGACAAATGACATAGCCAAACTGTATGGAGTGCAACGGAATAAAACAACAAATTAAATGTCACACCTAGAACCAGAAGCTAAAATATTTGCTTGTTCACAAAGTGTCTATCTTGCAGAAAAAATAGCAGCGCAATACGGAATCCCGTTAGGAAAAGTTACCATGTCTAAATATAGCGATGGTGAATTTCAGCCTTCATACGAAGAGTCTATCAGAGGATTACGCGTTTTTATTGTTTGTTCGACTTTTCCAAATGCAGATAATTTGATGGAATTGTTATTAATGATTGACGCCGCAAAACGTGCTTCGGCAAGACATATAACTGCGGTTATTCCTTATTTTGGATGGGCGCGACAAGACAGAAAAGACAAGCCAAGAGTTCCGATAGGAGCAAAACTGACAGCTAAATTGCTAGAAAGTGCTGGGGCTACACGAGTAATGACAATGGATTTGCATGCTGATCAAATTCAAGGATTCTTTGAAAAACCGGTGGATCATCTTTTTGCTTCAACTATCTTTTTACCGTATGTAGAAAGTTTAGGTTTAGATAATTTGACTATTGCATCCCCAGATATGGGAGGTTCTAAAAGAGCTTATGCCTATTCTAAATTTTTAAATTCAGATGTGGTTATCTGCTACAAACAGAGAAAAGCGGCTAATGTGATTGACACCATGGAATTAATTGGTGAAGTTAAAGGTAGAAATGTAATCTTAGTAGATGACATGATTGATACCGGAGGCACTTTGGCGAAAGCCGCAGATTTAATGATCGAAAAAGGAGCTTTGAGTGTACGAGCAATTTGCACCCACGCGATTTTATCTGGTGAGGCATACGAGAAAATAGAAAACTCAAAATTGAGCGAATTAATAGTTACCGATTCTATTCCGTTGAAGAAAGAATCAAACAAAATAAAAGTGTTGAGTTGTGCACCACTTTTTGCTGAAGTTATGCACATGGTGCACCACAACAATTCCATTAGCGGGAAGTTTATAATGTAATACCCAAGTCTTAAAGTCAAAAGTCATAAAGTCGACATCCTTAATGTTCTACTACTTAAAGCAATTAACAAGTAATATTATTTAATAACTATATTTTTTTTACAATGAAATCGATTACAATTAAAGGATCAGAAAGAGAAAGCGTGGGTAAAGTAGCAACTAAAGCCCTACGTAATGCTGGATTGGTTCCTTGCGTATTATACGGAGGAAATCAGGCAGTTCATTTCTCAGCAGAAGTTATGGCTTTCAAAAACTTGGTTTACACTCCAAACGCTCACACAGTTGAGATCGATCTTGGAAAAGGAAAATCATTTAACGCTATTTTACAAGACATTCAAGTTCACCCAGTGTCTGACAAGATTTTACATATTGACTTCTTTCAAATCTTTGACGACAAAGAAATCACTATGGAAGTTCCAGTAAAAATCGTTGGTAACTCTAAAGGAGTTATGGCAGGTGGAGATTTACGTTTAAACAACCGTAAATTAAAAGTAAGAGCACTTCCTAAAGATCTTCCAGATTTTGTTGAAGCTGACATTACTCCTCTTGACATGGGTAACAAATTGTACGTTACA
This sequence comes from Flavobacterium sp. KS-LB2, assembly GCF_036895565.1. Lineage (NCBI taxonomy): Bacteria > Pseudomonadati > Bacteroidota > Flavobacteriia > Flavobacteriales > Flavobacteriaceae > Flavobacterium > Flavobacterium sp. KS-LB2. The sequence goes on from NZ_CP145904.1 coordinate 3,240,895, forward strand.
AAAGTACCTACACCAAACTTCAAAATCATGCACCCAGACAATACAGTAATTTGTCAAGTGAAGATTTCTCGTGCGGCTATGAAAGCAGCTCAAGAAGCAGCAAAAGCAGCAAAAGCTCCTGCAAAAGGAAAGAAAAAATAATATTTTTTCAATCATACCAGAAAGCGTCAGTTATACAACTGGCGCTTTTTTTGTTTAATTTTTACTTTTTTATACGTTAGAAGCAGCCGTATATCATTTCGCAACACTTTTTGTCCCGCTTTGCAGTACAATCTTTTTGACTGCCAACAGGCTTACAAAAAGGATTTCCCTTACAATCGGGGCTAGCTGAGACATTTAGTATGCAACAGAAAACTACTTTACAATTTAAAACGTATGTTCTATTTAAACAAAAGAATTACGACTAAAACTTGTACAATAATTAACCGAATTAAGTTTACTTTTGCAGCATGATAAATTGGTTCAATAAACTGTTTTCTAATGCAAAAACAGAAGATAACATTCCCAATATGAAAAAATATTTAATCGTTGGATTAGGCAACATTGGAGCCGAATATGTAAACACAAGACACAATATTGGTTTTAAAATACTTGATTTTTTAGCTCGAAAAGAGGGAATTTCTTTTGAAACCGTAAAACTGGGTGCTCTAGCGGAATACAAATTCAAAGGAAGAACTTTTTTGCTTTTAAAACCCAATACATATATGAACCTTAGCGGAAAAGCCGTTCAATACTGGATGGACAAGGAAAAAATTCCTTTGGAAAACATTTTTGTTATCACAGATGACTTAAATCTTTCCTTTGGAACCATCCGCATCAAACCAAAAGGAAGCGATGGTGGACACAACGGATTAAAGAACATCAATCTAATCTTGAATACACAAAACTATACTAGATTTCGTTTTGGAATCAGCGATGAATTCAAAAAAGGAAAACAAGTAGACTATGTACTTGGCGAATGGGATACAACTGAAAAAGAAGCGCTCCCGGAACGATTAGAACTAGCTTCAGAGATTATAAAATCATTTGGAACAGCCGGTTTAGAAAACACGATGACTACCTTTAACGGAAAATAAAATCAGTATATGACTGAATATTAATTAAATGGGATTTAAATTAATTTGTATTAGACAATAATAATAATTAATTTTAATGAATATTTTTTAATTTCTAAGAAAAAACAACACTTTACGCCCCAAATTGTAAAGGCAATTAACAAACGATAGATGAAAAAAATTACTTTTATACTCCTACTCTCCCTTTTTTTTTCAGTCAATTATTCGTTTGCTCAAGTAAATAATTCAACTGAAGTTATCCTTTTTGGTAAAAAGAAAATAATCAAAGAAGGCTCTCTAATTCGTTGTGCAACTACAGAATACGAAGAATATTTAAAGTCCAAAAACCCAAGTAGACTGTCAACTTCAGAATTTGAGCAATGGATTACTCCAAAAATTATAATTGAAAAAGAAAAAATAAAAAACACCTCTAAAGGGTTAAGACAAAACGCAGTCATAACAATTCCTGTTGTAGTTCACGTCATTCATAATGGAAATATCATAGGAGCCGAAGAAAACATATTTGACGAACAAGTTATTTCGCAAATACAGGTGTTAAACGAGGATTTTAGAAAAAAATCAGGTACTCCGGGTTTTAATACGAATCCAGTAGGAGCTGATGTTGAAATTGAATTCGCTTTGGCAAAACGTGATCCATCCGGAATTTTATCCAATGGGATAAACCGAGTAGACTTAGGACAAGAAAGCTGGTCAACTGATGAAATTAATTCCTTTGTAAAACCTCAAACACAATGGGATCCTGAAAAATATCTTAATATTTGGGTCGTTAAATTCACGGGGAATAATCTTTTAGGATATGCACAATTTCCAAACGCATCTGGCTTACCCGGAATAAATCCTGATGAAGGCCCAGCTAATACAGATGGCGTGGTTATTGGTTATGCGTTTTTTGGCTCATCAAGCTACTTTCCAGGAGGAACATATTTGGCAAATTACGACAAAGGCAGAACTGCCTCGCACGAAGTAGGACATTGGCTCGGACTAAGACATATTTGGGGAGATGGGGATTGTACTGTAGATGATTTTTGCGCAGACACTCCAAATGCAGGAAAAGAAAATGAAGGATGTCCAGTAGGAGTTGATTCCTGTCCCTTATCAACTGGGCTTGATATGGTTGAAAATTACATGGACTATACTAATGATGCTTGCATGAACATTTTTACAGCGGATCAAAAAGCACGTATGATAACCGTTATGAATAATTCTATCCGTAGAGCTTCATTAAAAACTTCTGACGCACTTGTTCCAGGGACAACCTTTGCAAATGATGCCTCGACTATGATTGTAAATCTAAATATTAACTGCAGTAGCAATTTCTCGCCACAAATAAAAATAACAAACAAAGGAACCGCTACTTTAACTCAAGCATCTATTCGCTATGGAGTTGACAATCAAAATTTACAAACGTACAATTGGACTGGAAGCCTTGCCAGTAATCAATCTCAAAACATCACATTAAACAGCTTAACAACTACAGCTGGAAACCATAATTTTAGCTGTACTATAATCAGCGTAAATGGAACAACTGACCAAAATGCCTCTAATAACAGCAGTACAATTAATTTTAACATTGAAAACAGTTTAAACTATTCATCCAATACCGTAAACTTCTCACTACAACTAGACCACTACGGCACAGAAACTACATGGAAACTAACAAATACAGCTGGAGTCATATTGTATGAAGGCGGACCCTACACTGATACCGATGATGTAACCGGACCACTTCCAGCACTAATATCCACTAGTTTTAACCTCCCAAGTAATGACTGTTATACTTTTTCAATATTTGACAGTCAAGGTGACGGTATTTGTTGTGAATACGGAGCAGGATCTTATGTTTTAAATACTCCGGGAGGTGACATTATTGCTTCAGGAGATGCTTTTGGAGGAGGTGAAACAACAAAATTTAGCATCAATGCACTATCAACTAATGAGGTTAAAAACTTAAATTCAGTTTATCTCTATCCAAATCCTACGTCTAATCTATTGAACATAGTTATTGAAAATAAATTGGATTCTCCAGAGGCTTACACTATTATAAACAGCTTAGGTCAAATAATAAAATCAAAAAAAATCGAATCAGAACAAGACCTTAGTGTGAATGTTTCCAATTTAACACAGGGTATTTATTTTTTAAAATTATCAAATAATCAATCTGAAACAAATACAATTCGGTTTATTAAAAAATAAAAACATGAAATGAACTAAAAAGGATTGAAGTTTTCAATCCTTTTTTAGTTATATCGATTGGATACCTTAAATTTGCATTATTATAAAACACTTGCTTTGAAGATTTTCTATTCTATAAACGATTTCAGCTCCACAAAAAAAACGATTCTAACCTTAGGCACTTTTGACGGAGTACATATTGGGCATAAAAAAATACTGAAAAAAATAACCCAATCGCGTCCCGACATTTCGGAATCAGAGACTGAAAATCAGCAATATGAAAGTTTGGTTCTTACTTTCTTTCCACATCCTAGGATGGTACTGCAAGAACATTCTGACATAAAGCTGCTCAATACCATAGATGAAAAAATAGATTTGCTAGAAAAAATTGGTGTTGAAAACCTTGTTATCCACCCGTTTGACGAAACTTTTTCGAGGCTAACTGCTGAAGAGTTTGTAAGTACCATTCTCGTAGATCGCTTTCACATTCAAAAAATAATTATTGGCCACGACCACCGATTTGGGAGAAATCGAACGGCAAATATTGACGACCTTATCGCTTTTGGTAAAGAATATGGTTTTGAAGTAGAACAAATATCCGTTCAAGAAATCAACGACATATCAGTAAGTTCTACAAAAATAAGAAATGCACTATTAGAAGGAAATATGGCTTTGGCCAATGAATATTTAGGTTACGATTACTTTCTAACTGGAACTATAATCAAAGGCAAACAATTAGGAAGAACTATTGGTTTTCCAACAGCCAACTTAAAAATCAAAGAAAACTACAAACTGATTCCTCAAAATGGAGTTTATATTGTCAAAAGCACAATTGATGGACTAACCGTTTTTGGCATGATGAACATTGGATTTAATCCTACTGTGGATGGGCAACAACAGTCTATTGAAATTCATTATTTTGATTTTAATGCTGATTTATACAATCAAAAAATTAGTGTTTCAATACTATATAGAATTCGTTCAGAACAAAAATTTGAATCCGTAAACCTCCTAAAAGCACAACTTGAAATAGACAAAAAAACGGCATGGAGCTACTTGAATAAAGTTTAATTCTGACTAAAAATCTTTTGTGTTTTTAATCAAACATTGCCAATTTTTCTGTAAATTTGATTGTAATATCCTGTTTATCATAAAGGTGTATTTTTTTTAATTTTAAAACTGGCCATATGAAACTCCCTAAAGAACTATTAAACGGACTTATCATTTTCATTGGAATTGGGTTTTATTTCTTATTAATGGAAGCATTAGGTCTTGCCAATTTGTACTATTTACGTCTGATTAACGTGTTATTTGTATTTTACGGAACCCAGAAAACCTTAAAATCAAATTTTGCCGAAGGCAAAACCATATTGGTTTCCAATGCTGTTTCAGCATTAATCACTTCACTTACAGGAATATTTTTAAGCATAATTGGACTTATAATCTACAGCTTTTCAAAAGGAGGTGACGCCTATGTAAGTTCTTTATCAAAAACCCTTTTATTTGGCGGAGATCCTTCCGTGATGACCTATTCAATTTCCTTATTATTTGAAGGAATTGTATCAGCTGTTATTGTTACATTTATGCTAATGTTATATTGGGACACCAAATACGCTTCAGACAAGCACCAAAATTGACTCAACCTATTTGATGAAGAATAAAATAATTATTCTTGCAAAACACTTTAGATTTAAAAAAAATATTTCCAATTCACGCTTCGTAAACACTGTTACGTAATGAAACTTGTTTTTAATCTTTAAAACGAATTATATGAAACTACCAAGAGAGTTATTAAACGGAGGAATTATTTTCATTGGAATTGGAGCCTATTTTTTACTCATGAATGCTCTGGGTTATGCTGATTTATTTTATTTACGCCTTTTGAATGTGTTTTTTGTGTTTTATGGTGTGAATAGAACAATTGAAATGAATATAAAAGAAGGCAAAAAAAACTTTGTTGACAATGCGATTTCGGCTATGATTACTTCTCTAATTGGCGTGTTTTTGAGCATCATAGGATTAATAGCGTACAGCTATATAAATGGCGGAGATTCCTATGTAAAATCCTTACCAGAAACATTCTTATTTGGCGGAAACCCATCAGTGAATACATATTCCATCTGTTTACTTTTTGAGGGAATCGCTTCATCAGTTATTGTTACCATGTTACTGATGTTATATTGGAACAACCGTCACATAACTGATTAACTTAGCTATTGCGTTGCTTCTTTAGAACAATTTAACTACTTTTGATGCATCAAAAAATCGCATCGATGAGTATTACAAAACACAATTGGACGAAAGACGAAGTTATCGCAATATATAATAAACCTATGATGGATTTGCTTTTTGAAGCAGCTTCAATACATAGAGAACACCATGATCCAAACGTGGTTCAAGTTTCGACTTTATTATCCATAAAAACTGGTGGATGTCCTGAGGACTGTGGCTATTGCCCACAAGCCGCCCGTTACCATACTGAAATTGAAGGTAATGATTTAATGTCGGTAAGTCAAGTAAAAGCGCAAGCTTTACGTGCAAAATCTAGCGGATCTTCCCGTGTGTGTATGGGAGCAGCTTGGAGAAATGTAAAAGACGGTCCTGAATTTGACCAAGTTCTTGAAATGGTTCGTACCATAAACAAACTGGATATGGAAGTGTGCTGTACTCTTGGTATGATTACCGAAAACCAAGCACACCGATTAGCAGAAGCTGGTTTATACGCCTACAACCATAATTTAGACACTTCAGAAGAATATTATAAAGAGGTAATTTCAACACGAGGATTTGAAGACCGTTTGCAAACCATAGAGAATGTTCGTAAAACGAATGTTACTGTTTGTAGCGGAGGAATTATCGGAATGGGAGAAAGCATTGAAGACAGGGCGGGAATGCTAGTAGCGCTTTCTACATTGAACCCACAACCAGAATCTGTGCCAATCAATGCATTGGTAGCTGTTGAAGGAACTCCGATGGAAGAAGAAAAACCGGTAGAAATCTGGGAAATGATTCGAATGGTAGCCACCACAAGAATCATCATGCCAGAAACTCAAGTACGTTTATCAGCAGGAAGAATGAATATGAGCCGTGAAGGTCAAGCAATGTGCTTCTTTGCTGGTGCCAATTCTATTTTTGCAGGAGATAAATTGCTTACTACACCCAATCCTGATGTAAATGAAGACATGAAAATGTTCGAAATGTTAGGTTTAAATCCACAAAAACCATTCACAAAAATTTCTCAACCACAAACCGTTGAAGCCGAAGATTCACAATTTGCACCACTTGGTGAAAAACCAAAATGGTCAAGACCAGGACATACTATTGAAAGGAATCTTGAAGCATCCGGTAAAGAAAAATAAACATTGATTCCAAATCAACATACAAACCACCTGTTCAAAGCAGGTGGTTTTTTTATCCCTGTGTTTTAATAAATCACCTTTCTCACCACTGAATGCCCATTTTGTAAAACTATATTAATCAATAATGGTTGATTATTTGAAACTAAGTTAAGTAACGAAAAATCAATTTCGTTTATGTTATTTTTTTCATATATTTTTCTTCCTGCCAAATCATATATAGCAATCTCATCGATGAATTCTTTAGTAGAATTTACCTGTAATTGTCTGTTTTCATTGAATACTACAACTGATTCTTTATCTTTTTCAAATTCATCCAAATCTAACGTTTTATCCATAAAACGCAATACGAAACGATCATTAAAAACCCCAATAGCAGTATTAAAAGTGAGATTCTCATTCTTTAAATTAACAATTCTGTTGCTGGATTTATCTTCAACAAAAACATTTTGTCGTGCTAATAATTCATCTGCTTGATCTATTTTAATCGTAAAAACACCTGCTATGGTAGTGCTATAGCCTAACTTAACCTCATCAGTTTCTTCAAATGGCAAAGCCCTACCTTGAATCACTAAGTTCTTATCTTGAATAATACTGTAAAAATCTAGATATTCATTGCCATTAAAACTTTCTCCATCAAACAAACTATCAAAATCATCAGTTGCACCGGTTGCATAACCCAATAATATTTGTTTGAAAGCACCTTCGCTATTATATAAATCTAACCAAATACGATGTCTCTCTATGTCATTTGTTTTTGTTTTTTTAGTCGCATTTAATTTAAAAAAACTTGAATTCTGCCCAATCATTCGCATACTATTATTAAATTTTGCAACTCCACCACCATTAATACCCGTGACAAAAAAAGCTTGAGCTGAAGCAATAGTTCCGTTTGGTTTTGTATTATTAACTCCCGAACTTAAAGATGCACTCGTACCAACGCCTCCCAAATAATTATAAACCGCATAATCATCCGAAGTATACACATTATTAGTAATAGCGGTATTGTGCGTCCAAAAGTAAATGGTCCCTTCTAAAATTCCATTATTCGCATTTATAAATAAATTGGCATCAATCGCTGAAGGATATGGATTCCCAATAAGATTCGACGTATCTGAAGTACCAATTGGAATTGACACTAATCCGTTGTTTGGAACACCAACAAACACTGCTTCATGGAACCCTCTAACTATACCCGAAAAAGAATCTGGACCACGGATAATATATCCTCTGCCAACTGTCATTGGTGCAGTTGAAGCCTCATTGAACCATGAATCTAATGAAGCGTCAAAAGAATAAAACTTGTCCGAAGGTGTATTAGGAGATACATCAATCAATTTTTGATTTGAAACCGGAGAAGACCAATATGTATAATCTGTTTTGAGAATTGGTGTCGTTTTTCTTTTTAGCTGAATAACTCCCGTATTCGTAACTTGCTCTTCAGACTGATAAAGTGCCGCATTGTTCTCTAAAACTAACGTACCTGACCCCGAATAATCAAAAACTAATCCCAAAGTATTTCCATCTGGAATAGTAACGGTAGTTCCTGCGCTGATAGAACATGAACAGGAATTTACGGACGACAGTGAGGCATAATTACCATTAAAAATTAATGTTCTTTCAACAGAAGGTAATCCATTGCTCCATGCAATCCCGTTCCAAACAGAACTATTTGTACACAGTTTAAGTCGGGCCACACGATGCTTTGTTATCCCTGAAACAGAATTAAAACTTCCTCCAATTATTATTTTATTATTTGGAGTAAAACAAGTACTAAACAGCGTACCATTTAAGTTTACTGAAAAAGTAGTGTCATAAACTCCCGAAGAGAGTACTCTCAGCATCCTTTTTACTACTATTCCATTATAAGTTCCTGAAAAAGTTCCGCCAAGTAAAATCCTATCATCCGGTTGAACCAAAATTGTTCTAATTTCTCCATTACTAAAACCTAGGCCAGACATAAAAGTAGAATCAAGACTACCATTACTATTCAGCCTCAGAATTCTTTTTGCGGAAGCACCTCCATAGCTTAAAAATGTACCTCCAACAATCAGTTTATTATCTGACTGTAGTGCCATTGTGTATACATTCTTATCAAAACCAATGCCTATAGAAAAACCGGAATCAATGCTTCCATCAGTATTCAAACGAATCATTCGATTATAAGAAACACCATTAAAAGTAGCAAAACGCCCACCTAAAATTATTTTCCCATCTGGTTGCAACAACACCGCTTCGACAATAGCGTCAGCTCCCAAACCAATATTGAAAGTGATATCAAGAATTCCATTAGGCAATAACCTAGCAATTCTATTTACCAGAACCCCATTGTAACTGGTAAAATTCCCCGCAATAATTATTTTTCCATCAGGTTGTAATGCAAGTGAATAAATTTGATTATTCGCACCTAATCCAATGATAAACGTTGGATCTAAAAGCCCGTCAGGAAGAATTCTGGTTATTCTGTTTGCAATTACGCCATTGTAGGTAGTAAAAGCTCCTGCTAAAACCATTTTATTATCTGTTTGTATAACTGCACTTCTAACAGTATTATTTGCGCCAGCACCAGACAAATTAAATGAAGAGTCAATTGAACCATCCTCAGACAAACGTGAAATTCTGTTACAAATAGTTCCGTTGAACTTAGTAAAACTGCCAAAAGCCATAGTTTTGTTGTCTGATAAGGAAAGTACCTTCAAAACTGAATTATCAAAACCTACTCCAGCAGTAAGATACCCAATATCTAAACTTCCAATAGGATCAACTTTAGCTAGTCGCCCTTGATTTTGTGAATCAAAAATCGAGAAAGAACCTCCAACATACCAAGAACCATCAGGTGCATTAGTAACATCCAGAACTGATGCAGAAAATGGGCCTGCACCAATATCAAATACTGGGTCTAAAACTCCATTAGAGCTCAAAAACGTCAATCGATTTACATCGACTCCATTATAAGTACCCGTAAAAGAACCTCCAACCATGATAGCTCCAGCCGAATTTAGTTTAATAACCTCTACAACACCAGTATTAAATCCCAAGCCAGAGAGAAAACTGATATCAATAGAACCATCAATATTCAGACGAACTATTTTATTTGCTAGAATTCCGTTATAGGTTACAAAATCACCACCTGCTATAATTTTTCCATCAGTTTGTAAAGCAAGAGCTGATACGCTAGCATTAAAACCTGAGCCAACGACAAATGTAGCATCACGACTTCCATCTGTATTTAACCTAATTATTTTACTGTTACTAATCCCATTGAAAGAATCAAATGAACCCGCTAAAACTATCTTCCCATCAGACTGAAATTGGACTTCTTCTACTACTCCATTAGCCGCGGATCCAGTGATAAAGCCAGCATCTAAATTTCCATTAGGTAAAATTCGGGATACTCGATTAGCTGTGATTCCATTGTATTTAGTAAAGCTACCTACAATAACCACGCTACCATTAGTTTGCAAAGCTAGTCCATACACTATTCCACTACTTGCAGCTACCAGAGTATTGAATGTAGTATCAATGGAGCCATCACTATTCAATCGAATTAATCGGTTTGCACTTATTCCATTAAAGGTTGTAAAGGAACCTCCTAAAATTATCTTGCCGTCTGGCTGTATTAAAGAACAATACACTTTACCATTAAAACTTGTGCCTAGATTAAATGAAGTATCTTTAGACCCATCTTGAAATAACCTACATAAATACGTAGTTATTGCACCGTTAAAATTCAAATAATCACCTCCTACAATCAATTTGCTATCTGTTTGCAAAGAGACCGTTCTAACAGTATTATCAAAACCGTCCCCTTGTAAACCATCATCATAAACATTAAATGTTGCATCTGATTTTCCTTGTTGAGAATATGCCTTATTATGAAACAAAAGGCCAAATAGTATCGCAAAGTAAATTACTGTTGTTTTCAAATTTGGATAGATTTTAAGCCGCTATTCTAAAATGAGACACCGCTCATAATTTCAGCGTAGATTAATAATATCTATAAATATAAAGACAATGATCGCTCCTCACAATACCCACATTTAGTGATATTTAGCCTGAAAAAAAATCGTTTTTAATTATATAAAAAATCCCATCCTGAACGAAACAAGGATGGGATTTTCAATACCGTTATGAAATCATTATATTATTTCTAATAAATGACTTTTTTAGAGATTATATTTCCGTTGGTCAATATCACTTTGATTATTACTATTTGTTTATTCAAAGTGCCATTTGAAATACTAAATTCATTACTGTTTACAGTTTCTTTATCAAAGACTTTCTTTCCAAGTAAATCAAAAACTGTGATTCGTTCTATACTTTCAGCTTCTGACTTTATTTTTAATTCATTTTTATCTTTAGAAATTAAAACCTGATTTCCTGTTTTATCAAAGTCATCAGTTCCCAGAGTTTTATCAGTATAACGAAGTACAAAACGATCGTTAAAAGACCCTGCTTTTGTTGAAAAATTATACGCTCCTTTATTAAGGTTTTTAATAGTATTGGTGGTTTTATCTTCAATAAAAACATCTTCAGAAACTAATATTCCATCCACTTGATCAATACTTATTGAAAAAGCACCCTCAATAGTTGAACTATACCCCAATACTATTTCATCGTTTTTATCAAATGGCAATGCTCTTCCTTGTATTGTCAAGTTTTTATTATCATTAATACTATAAAAATCTACAAACTCATTCCCATCAAAACTTTGTCCATCAAAAGCATTATCATACCCGTTAGTAGCATCAGTAATATATCCAACTAACATCTGTTTGAAAGCTCCTTGAGCATTAGTTAAATTAAGCCAAACACGATGTTTCTCGACTGAACTTGTTGTCTTTGATTTTGTATTATTCGTCTTGAAAAATTGAGAATTATTTACACCTAAAGTACCTCCAGAAACACGCATCTTGTTATTATATATGACATCTCCACCAGTTGCTTTACCCGTAGTGAAAAATCCTTGACCAGCAGCAATCTTACCATTAGGTTTATTTGATGTTTGTTCTACTGCCCCTACAAAATTACCAATTCTTGTTGCTGTTCCGCCAGTTAGATTATAAGTAGCATAATCATCAGACGAATAGGCATAAACTCCAGTCCCTGGATTACTAACACCAATACCTATTGCTGTATTATGAGTCCAAAAATAAAGGGTTCCTTCTAAAACCGAACTATTTGTTTTTAAAAACAAATCTGTATCTAAAGCGGATGGATAAGGATTACCTATAAGATTCGATGTTTCTCCTACTGAAGAAGGAATGGCAACATTAATGGGACCATTATTTGGAACCCCTTGAAAAGGAGCTTCATGAAACCCTGGAGGTGGCGTTGTGGCATAATAAGGACCTCTAATGATGTACCCTCGACCTACTGCCATTACATTAGCAGAATCTTCTTGATTCCAATCATCTGCAGCTGCGTTAAATGAATAAAAAAATTCAGAAGGGGTTTTAATAGAAACATTTTTCAAAATTTGCCCTGCAACCGGTGAAGACCAATAGGTATAATCTGTCTCTCTACTTGTAGAACTACTTCTCCTGTAAGTTATATTACCTGTATTATTAGCATTATCATTAATTTGTACCAAACTTGAATTGTTCTCGAAAGTTAAGGTTCCATTTACAGTAAGTTTATCTTGAAGTTTTAGTGTTATTCCAGAATTGACAGTTAAATTTGTACTGGCACTTACCGTGCAAGAACAAAGTTCCGTATTTGTCGTCAAAGAGATGGGTGCTGCTGTTGGCGCTGTAATAATACCCACTGTTAATAATGTAGGAGGACTTGACCAATTAACTCCGTCGGATGAAGTAGTCGTTACTATACTATTAACAATAACTGAAGCAGTAGGCGTTGATGTACAAGTGCCATTAGACACAGAGAAAGTATAACTAGCACCTTGAGCCAAGCCTGCAACAGTTGTAGTAGCACCTGAACCTATTAATCCAGTTAAACCGGCTGTTGCAGGATTTGCAGTTATTGTCCAAGTCCCTAACGGTAAACCGCTTAAAACTACACTACCCGTTGCTACTAAACAATCTGGATGTTTAATTGATTCTTTTACTGGTACAGCCGGTATAGCATTAACAACTACTGAGATTGTTTTTGAATTAGTAAATAAAGCGCTCCCAAAATAGGTTTCACACGTAAGCGTAACTGAGTAATTTCCTGACAAGCTCGCTGTAAAATTTGGATTTTGGGAAGAGCTTGTAGTAATAACATTATTTGGATCCTTGATTGACCAAGAATAATTTACTCCTGAAGTTGAACCTTCTGAAATTGTTTTTCCTGCTATTCCCGAATAAGAGCCAAATAAATTAATAGTGCTATTTTGACAAACTGGAGAAATTGAGCTAACATTAGCTACTAATGTACCACCAGATGTATTAACTTGATCGAATGTATATTCAGAATTACCTGCACCTTTACATACTGCAAATTTAACAGACCCTAAATAAACAGCAACATTGTTGTTACAAGTTCCATCATCATCAAATTTACCAGGAGCATTAATTAATATACTTGTATTTGACGGAAAACGTATTTCATTATTTCCTGAAAATTTAACTAAAGCTGATGCATTAATTTTCACGTTTAAAGTTAATACATTAATGTCAGCACCTACTGTTAAAACCCCAGAAGTCCCCTCTCCAACAACCAATGAAGAAAAATTATTTGGAGTAGAAGTATTAATGGTTATGTTACTTCCATTTCTAATTGTTACGGTACCCGTACCTGCAAACTGTCCAGGATATCCTTGAGGAGAAGTTCCTGAAGGAGTAACCCACGCAGTGCCATTATAATATTGCCAACTTGAAAGAGCAGTCCAATTTCCTATTCCTACAGAACGATAATCCCCCGTAATTTGCGCACATAAAATGTTCGCAAAAAACAAACTCAAAAACAAAAAAACAACACTAAAAAACGTAGGCTTAGGTAAAAGTATTTTCATAAAAATATTTATATCAATTTGGCGGCAAAATCTATTTTATTGTAGGTTATTCCAAAAGAAAAAACTTACTTTAAAACAAATTAAAAAAAACAAATTTTAGAAACACAATAAAGTCGTCAATATGCCTTTTTAGTCGTTGTAATACCATTTTGAAAGAATTTGAAAATCTTCAAGTTATAAAATAATTTATAGTCTTTAGACAGTAAAATAGGATGCAATTAGTAAGAACTATTATTTTTTACACTAAACAATTTCATTTTACCGTTTATAAATACTTAAATTTCCAGCTTAAAATCAAACCATGAATCCCGTTTATTCCATAAAAGAGGCCATCCATAAAATAGAGCATTATTGCGCTTATCAAGAGCGCTGTCATGAAGAAGTCGTACAGAAGTTACGAAGCATGAAAATGGATTCTGATGAAATCGACACTATTTTAGCACACCTGATCAAAGATAATTATCTGAATGAAAGTCGTTTTGCCTGCAGTTTCGCGCGAGGAAAACACCGCATCAAGTTTTGGGGAAAAATAAGAATTGTAAACGAATTGAAATTTCGAAAAATCACGCAGTACAATATTAATTTGGCACTAAAAGAAATCTCTACTGAAGAATATTTATCGACTTTTCATACGCTGGCAGAAAGAAACTGGGAATCCATTTTGGAAACCAATAATCTAAAGAAACGAAAAAAATGCTGTGATTATTTATTACGCAAGGGATTCGAGAGCAATTTAGTTTATGAAAAAGTGAAAGAGCTGGAGAATTTAAAAGAAGAATAAAATAATTACAAAAAATTACAAACTCAAAAGCACACTCACCGCATTTCCACCAAAACCTACGGCGTTAATCAATACTTTTCTGATTGGTTTGGTTTGAATTTGTGCTTTCGCAAAAGGAACGCCAACGAACCTATTGTGTTGCATCATCAGTATTGCAAATTCCATACTCAATATTCCTGAAGCACCAAATGTGTGGCCGATTTTCCATTTATTAGTAGTCAATAAAGGCAGGCTTTCGCCAAAGATTTTTTCAATCGCTTTATATTCTGTCAAATCACCTTTTATGGTTCCTGGTGCATGCATCACAATGACATCAACTTCAGATGAATCAGTATTTTGCAACGCCATTTTCATTGATTTTTGGAAGCAAGTTGCTTCCGCAGAAATAGAAATATTATGTTCCAAAACCTCAGTAGCATAACCAATTCCTTCAATGTAAGCCAAGGAATTTGCTTTTTTCCCTATTTCGAGACAACAAACTCCGGCACCTTCGCCAAGAATCATCGTGTTTTGCTTTTTATCTAAATCGAGTGCACGATTTGGCCATTCGACAAGCTCAGGATGATAATTATTGACATTAGAATAAATTTTCAGTGCACGCATTTGGGCAATCGTAAAATCCGTTAATGGCGCTTCACTACCACCCACTAAAAACTTATCAGCCATTCCCGCTCTAAGCCAAGCCACTCCATTTAATACTGAGTGTAAAGCGGTTGAACACGTGATAGAATGCGATATTTCAGGGCCGGAACTTTGTAAATCATGGGCGACCCAAGAGGAAATATTCCCCAAAGTAGTCGTTGGCGAAGACAATGTTTGTGCTTTTCCAGTTTTTAAATATTCTTGATAATGCTTTTCAAATAAATCTGTCGCACCACGAGACGAACCAATGTTAATTCCAAAAATATCATTTTGTGTCCAACCCGCATTTTGCATCGCTTTTCGCGAAGCCGCCATGGCATACAAAACTGATTTATCTAGGAATTTGTATTTGCTGTCTGATGCTGTTAAGTCGGCAACCACTTGTTCAGAATCACTGTCCAGCTTAGCAACAAACGTTTTCTTATGGTCTAAAACATGTTCCGTAAAACAATGATTTTCATCAAGATATTTTTCCCAAATAGCCTCAGGTGTATTTCCTAAAGGTGAAATGGAAGCTATAGCGGTTATGGAGATTATTTGTTGTTGCAAGTGGATAATTTTTTATTTTGTTTCGCGAAAATTCAAAAAGAAAACTCGAAGATGCGCTACATCTTACTATTACAAAAGAAAATTTTTAATCCTCTTTCGTTGTGAGTCGCTGCGTTTTCTTTGTGAATCTTTGTATAATAACTTTGGAGGCAAAATTAAACTATTTCTAAAGCATTTTCGACTACTTGATACACTTTTTGCAACTGCTCATCGGTAATAATATAAGGAGGCAAAATGTAAACAATATTACCCACTGGACGCAGAATCACACCATTTTCGATAAAGAAATCATAGAGTTTATTACGCAGTGTTCCATAGTAACTGGCTGAACTTTCGGTTTTTATTTCTAAAGCAAAAATGACTCCCAATACACGAGTTGTAACTACTTTTGGATGAATTTTTATATGTTCTTGAAATTCCAAATGACGTTTATTCACTCTACTAATATTAGCTTTCATTTCATCCGTTTCCAACAACTCCAAACTAGCCAAAGCCGCCGCACAACCTGTTGGATTAGCTGTAAAGGTGTGTCCATGAAACAATGCTTTGTTAATGTCGTCATCATAAAAAGCATCGAATAAATCCTGAGTAAAAGTCGTAATCGCCATAGGAATAGTTCCTCCGGTCAATGCTTTGGACAGACACATCATGTCTGGTTTTTCCACCAAATAATCCGTTGCAAAAGTTTTTCCGGTTTTGCCAAAGCCTGTCATCACTTCATCCGCAATAGTTAAGACATTATTCTCCTGACAAATTCGCATTAATTTATCTAATGATTCCGGTTCGTACATCACCATTCCTGCGGCTCCTTGAACCAATGGCTCAAAAATAAAACCCGCACAATTGTTGTTTTTTATAACAGATTGTAAAGCATCATAACTTTCCTGCTCCTGTCCTTTAACGGGAACTGGAATCCGAACCACATCAATAAACATTCCTTGAAAAGCTTCTATAAAAAACGAGATTCCGCTTGCTGCCATAGCACCAAAAGTATCGCCATGAAAAGCATTTTCGAAAGCAATTATCGTAGTTCTCTTTTCTCCTTTATTGAAAAAATACTGTAAAGCGACCTTAATCGCAACTTCAACAGCCGTAGAGCCATTATCAGAAAAGAATATTTTTTGTTGGTTTTTTGGTAAAATTTCCATCAATTTCTCTGCTACCAAAATAGCGGGTTCATGTGTAAATCCACCAAATAACACATGTTCTAAAGTCGTGAGTTGTTTGTAAATTGCATCTGCAATAAATGTGTTGGAATGTCCGTAAGGATTCACCCACCAAGAGGCGATTGCATCAATATATTCCTTATTATTTTCGTCCCAAAGCAAAGCGCCTTTCCCTTTTTTAATGGCAATTGGCAACGCTGCTGTTTTGTGTTGGGTATACGGATGCCAAAGATATTGACCGTCTCTTTCTGTTAAGTTCATTTTGCAAAGATAAAAGAAGCAAGCTACAAGAAGCGAGAAAAACATAAAAACAAGTCTTGATTCTTTCTTCTTGATTCTCAATTTTTATAAACTGAATAGATTTTCTCTAAATCGGTCTGCGTATTCTTTAATTACATTTTGGTCAAAATAGGGTTCTTGTTCTATTCTTCCAATACTCTTTATGCCAGTTTTACTTAAAATTATTTCCTCAGTAGCTTTATTTTCATCACCGGAGAAAACTATTCCCGCAACTGCAATTTTTCTATTTTGCAAGGCTTCAACTGTCAATAATGTATGATTGATGCTTCCTAAATAATGTCGCGAAACCACAATCACTTTATAATCCTTTTGGATTAAATCAATCACACAATCAGTATCATTTAATGGTACGAAAACACCTCCCGCACCTTCAACAACCAAATGATTTTCTGTTTTGGGTTCAATAATTTTCTTTAAATCAATCACAATTCCGTCCAATTCAGCTGCAAGATGTGGACTTGCAGGCGTGTTCAAAGCATAGCTATTGGGATGAATCACTGTTTTTTCATTAGACAAAAATGATTTGACTTTATGACTGTCGGAGTTTTGTAAATCGCCTGCTTGAACAGGTTTCCAATAATCAGCTTCTAAAGCTTCTGTAATAATGGCTGACGCGATGGTTTTGCCAACATCGGTTCCAATTCCTGTTATAAATAGTTTCATAAGTTTGGCACACGGATGACACAGATTGAACTGATTGTCACGGATTTTTTAAAAATTTATTTAAATTCAAATTTGCAATTATCACATTTGTATTTATACTTAGAATAAAATGGCATTGCAATTAAAAAAACGGAAAAAAGAAACACCAAAAATGATCTTAAATCTTTGATAGAAGTTACCATGTCTATTTGTTCTGCACCACATTTTGGACATTTTCTCAATTTTTCGTTATCATCTAATGAATACTGACTAATGTTTGAAAAAATATCGGTCGCTTTTTCAAAATCATTATTTTGAACAAAAAGCTTGACACCTCCAACAGCATTACTGTACAATGGATTTGAATCTACCATATTATTATCGCGCATAAATACTTCAACACCTTCGGATTCTAATTTCCCTTTGAAGATGATTGCCTCAGAGGAATATTGAAAAATCGCTATTTTTTGAAAAGTGCTTTCTTCCATAATTTATTTAAAAAACAAAAGTACTCAACAATCGTAAGATTTCCGAAATTTCCTCATGAGAATTATAACTGTGTAAACAAAAACGCAAACGTTCCTGGCCTTCTGGAACAGTTGGTGAAAGGATCGCTTTCACATCAAATCCTTTTTCCTGCAGTTGGTTGGCGATAGTTTTTACTTTTTCATTTCCTGGAATAATTGCAGATTGTATCGCTGATTTACTTCGAACAAAAAGTGGTTTTAAGCCCAACATATTCTTTTCTTGATTGAAATAAATGATGTTTTCTCTTAATTTTAAAATTGAAACCGAATCTTTTTTTAATTGCTGGTAAGCAATCAAAATCGTAGCAACGGAATGTGGCGAAAGCCCTGTGGTATAAATAAAACTTCGCGCAAAATTCACTAAATAATCCTTCAATTCAACCGAACCTAAAATGACGGCTCCATGACTACCCAATCCTTTACCGAAAGTCATGATGCGGGCAAAAACGTTATCTTGCAGTCCCAGCATTTGAACAAATCCTTCGCCTGTTGAACCAAAAACGCCCAAAGCATGCGCTTCATCAACAACAAGATAACACTGATGCTTAGTTGAAACCGAAACCAATTCTTCTAGATTTGGACAATCACCATCCATCGAAAAAACAGATTCGGTAACGATATAAATAGTGTTGTTCGGATTGCGTAAAATTAACTTTTCTAAATCTTCAAAATCATTATGGTTGAATTTATACGCTTTAGCATTCGATAGTTGAATTCCGTCGCGAATAGAAGCATGACACAATTCATCATACAGAATCAAATCTCCTTTTTGTGGAACAGAACTAAAAAAACCAACATTGGCATCGTAACCCGAATTGAAAATTAATGCTGTTTCTGCTTCATGAAAACCAGCAATAAAAGCTTCTGTTTCTTGATACAATTTATGATTTCCTGATAATAATCGGGAACCAGTTGCTCCGTTTTGAATTATGGAATTATCAATTAAATACTGATGTGTCTCCTCAAAAATAATTTCTGACTTAGAGAAACCCAAATAATCATTAGAAGAAAAATCAATGCTTTTAATAGATAGCGGTAATTTTCGTAATGCGTTATGCTGCTTTCGAATTTCAAGTTTAACGGATAGATTTTCTGGAAAATGTTTCATAGTCAACAAAAATAAGCATCTTTTTTGGTTTATGAATTTTGGATCATTTTTGTTTACGGATTTGCTCAAATTAAAGATTTTTAAAACTGTAATTTTAATTCAGCATCATTTTTCAGTATTTACAAAATATGATTCTTTAAAAATTAACAATTTAAAAACAGGACTGAAAAGAAAACATACAAATTTTTACGAAAACGGTTTCGATTTGAAATTTTCATAAATTTATGTTAAAAAAAACTTAAAATTAATATTGAAGGTGTTAAGCTGTGCAATTGTTTTTTACTTTCGACGAATATGAAACGAATTGCATCACTTTTTTTAATAGTATCGTTGTTTTACAACGTGATGGGATACTACCTAATGTTTGCTTATCAAGAAGAGCAAGCGTGGGTATCTTCTATGGAGAAAAAACACGATTCAGAGTTTCAAGTAATCCAATTAAATGCCACCTTATACTCCTTTATCGAAGACACCGATTTTGAGTATGTAAATGAAGATGTAGTGATCAACAATAAAAGTTATCACATATTCAAGAAAAGAATTCAAAACAACATACTAAGTCTATACTACCTGCGCAATTCACATCAAGATGCAATCAGTCAAGATTTAAAAGATATTGTTGACAATCAGTTATTCAATGGATCTTCCTCAAAAGAATCTCCAATGAAAAAACTCATGAAGTCTTTTATTAAAGATTATATTCCAAATAATGCTGTTTGCATGGATTTTTCTCTAGAAACAGTCCTAAATTCAACTCAATCTATTATTACGCCAAACCAGGCGTTAGATTCCGGATACATTTCAGTATCGTATTCACCACCCGATTTCGTTTAAATCTTCTTTCTTTTTAGTGGAATCATTCGCTTTTATCTGGCATTTGTAAAACCAAGATACTTCACGATTGCTTTTGGCTAAAGCTGTACATTTATTACATTCTTTTAATAGAAATTATGCCCGTTAAAAATGCAAAATAGTCTTTTGTATTTTCTGAATTCATCTTTTTTTGAATGATTTCATAGGCCTATTTTGCATTTCTATTCTGGTATATTTTGTACAACTAGCTTTCAGAATCATGACTTAGATTGATTTACAAATTCAAAAATGGATTTATAAAACAGTTCTTTATTTCAAAGACAACCTTTAATCTATCCATTTCGCCTTGTAAATCCAAAGAAATTATTTGGCGAAAGCCAACAGTAAATCTTGTTTTTAAGCGACACTAACAATCAAACAACCATTATTATTTTTAACACCGACCTTCTTTTAGGAAGAAGTTGTTGTTAACCTTTTTATACAATTAACCATTCTAAAAAACCAAAAACTTGAAAAATTTATCCGTTATACAATCCGTTTGTATTTTTATCCTATTCCTCACAATTGCTTTTAACACCCAAAACATATCAGCACAAGGATGTGTCGCTATCAAAGGTAATGCGACAAGTTGCATGTCGATTCATGCTGACAGCACTAACGTTTCTGGATGGCAATTTGCCAGTAGCGGACGCTATTTTAGATCATTCAGACACTTTTCTGGAACAGAGGAAAACAAAGACAGATTAGTGCAAAAAACAGAAGTTATCAATTACACCTCCGTTTTCAATCTTTCACTCACCAGAATATTAAATAACCGTTGGTCCGTTATGGTCGATCTTCCTATTTCAAACAATGTTCGCTCTTCGTTGTACGAACATGGCTTGGTAAACGGCACTTATGTAAAAAGAGAACGAAATTCAACAAGTTCATTTGGTATTGGCGATATTAGATTTGCAGCTTATAGATGGATTTTAGACCCGGCAAAAAGCACCAAAGGAAACATACAACTAGGATTAGGGATAAAATTACCAACCGGTGATTATAACTACAAAGATTATTTTTACAATGTAGGTCCAAACGGAACAAAAGAGTTGCGTCCTGTAGATCAATCTATCCAGTTAGGAGACGGCGGTACCGGATTTACATTTGAAGTAAACACCTTTTACAACTTCATAGAAAACTTTGGAGTTTACGGTAATTTCTATTATTTGATAAATCCACGTGAACAAAACGGAACGAGAACCTACAGAGAAACACTAGCATCACGACTTGCTAACGAAGCGATTATGAGTGTGCCAGATCAATACATGTTTAGAGCTGGTTTTAATTATGCTGTCAATCAAGTAAAAGGTTTGTCTGTAGCTGCTGGTGCTCGATTAGAAGGGATTCCCGTTTATGACCTTGTTGGTGGAAGCGGAGACTTCCGTCGTCCGGGATACATCTGGTCTGTAGAACCTTCCGTAAACTATGAATATAAAAAAGTTATCCTGTTTGCATCAGTACCGTTTGCAGTGGTTCGCAACCGTACGCAAAGTGTAACCGACAAAGAAAATTCTGTAACAACAGGTACTCATGTTCAAGGTGATGCAGCATTTGCTGATTATACCATTAACATTGGTATATCGACCAGATTTTAATATTAGTTGTAGTAGCAAAATATAAACAATATATTTTGAAACAATAAAACACCAAACCATTAACCAAAAACCATTTTTTTGATGAAAAAAATTTATCTGAGTTGCCTGCTGTTGGCACCTTTGTTTATAAATGCTCAAACTGAGATTGACGGCATTATGATGAGCAAAAACAATTTTTGTTTTGGAGCTGTATACCAACATAGCAGTTGGGACGAATATTGGGAAGGAACATTTAAAAGAGAAAATCTTAATCTGGGTACTGTTACTACAAAATCAGTTACCTTAAATGGAAACTATGGTGTTTCTGATAAATTGAATATCATTTTCAGTCTTCCTTATGTAGAAACAAAAGCTTCTGCAGGAACAATGGAAGGTCAAAAAGGATTACAAGATCTATCGTTAACAATAAAATACATGCCTTTTGAAAAAACAATTGGAAAAGCCACCTACTCTTTATATGCTTTAGGAGGTCTTTCGGCTCCGGTTTCTGATTATTCAGCTGATTATTTGCCTTTAAGTCTTGGTCTAAAAAGCAAGACAGCGTCTTTACGATTGATGGGTGATTATCAAAGAGGTCATTTTTTCACCACGCTATCTGGAGCGTATGTAAAAAGAGCCAATATTACTATTGAGAGAGACTCCTATTACACAAACGAAATGCACTACACTAATGAAGTTGACATGCCTGACGTTATTTCGGTAAACTTTAGAGTAGGATATCGCTCGAATAGGTTAATTGCCGAAGCTATACTGGACAACTGGGTTACACAATCTGGAGGATTTGACATTACAACAAACAATATGCCTTTTCCAAGCAACACTATGAATGCGTTAAAAGTAGGCGTGAACAGTAAATATACACTCAAGAAAATACCGGCATTATCTATTATTGGAGGATGCAATTTTGTTACAGAGGGCAGAAATATTGGACAATCAAATACCTTTTATGGTGGTTTATTTTATATCCTTAATTTAAAAAAAACAACTCAAGAAAATGAAAAATAAAATACAAAAAATAGTCTATAACAGTCTTTTGGTTTTGTTTCTTACGTTGAACTATTCTTGTAGTGATGAGTTAACAGAACGCAACGAACAATTTCCTCAATTAAATCCAGCAAATACAGACGAATTAGCGGGAACTTGGAAAACATTCCTATTGACTACACCGGATGAATTCTCTTTGGATGCACCAATCGCAACTACCGCAGCTGCATTTACAAGAGAAATTAACGAAATAAAAAGCTATCAGGCAAGCATAACGCCAGAGCAGAAAAAAAAAATAAAATACTGGAGTGCTGGAGGTGTTTTACGTTGGAATGAAATCATGCGAACATTAGTGGCAAGACACAATCGTCCGCCATATCAAAATGAAGACGGAACTTATCCTGCACCATCTGCGGCAAATCCATTTTCGAATCCTGAATTTCCTTTTTCAAATCCTCCATATGCAGCCAGAGCTTATGCTTATGTAAGTGCGGCACAATACGATGCGATGATTGCAACTTGGCATTATAAAAAACTATATAATAGAGCTGCACCTTTTACAGTTGATGCTACTTTACCGGTTTTAATTCCAAAAAGCACCTTACCATCATATCCATCTGAAGATGCTGTTTTAGCAGGAGTTACGGTTGAATTATTAAAATTATTGTTCCCAACAGAAATCGCTTACATACAAGAAAAGGCAGAGGAACAAAAATTATATCGCATTATCAGTGGTGCCAATGTTCGAAGTGATGTTGATGCAGGAATTATTTTAGGCAGAAAAATTGCAGGCAAATTTATCGCCAGAGCGGCTTCTGATGGAACTGGAGCAGCTATAGGCAATCAAGCGCTTTGGACTCAACTGGAAAGTCAAACTGCTGCCACTGGAGAAACACCATGGAAATCTTTGGAATTACCCGTAAGACCACCTATGCTACCATTATTTGGAAAAGTAAAATCATTTTTAATGACTCCAGAAATGGTTGTTGCCAGTCGCCCAGCTCCACCGCCTTCTACAAAATCAGAACAATTTGCAAAAGAATTAGCTGAAGTAAAAAGCTATGGGAAAAATGCCACCAAAAAGAACATGCAAATCGTTACTTTTTGGGCTGATGGTGTGGGAACTTATACGCCACCCGGACACTGGAATGCAATTGCCTCAGACTCGTTTGTAGCACAAAATTATAGCGAAGTACGATGGGCAAGAAATCTTGCTTTATTAAATATTGCTATGATGGATGCTGCTATCAGCTGTTGGGATGCTAAATATACGTACTTTAATCCAAGACCGTCACAAGTAGATCCGTCAATAAAAACATTGACAGGAACTCCAAATTTCCCTTCCTATGTATCAGGACACTCTACTTTTAGCGGTGCAGCTTGTACGGTTTTATCGCACATAATTCCAACCAAAAAAGCAGCATATGAAGCCATGGCAACAGAAGCGTCAAATTCTAGAATGTTTGGATGCATTCACTACAGAAGCGATTGTGAAAAAGGACTTGAATTAGGCGAAAAAGTAGGTGGTTTTGCTGTAGCAAGAGCCCTTACTGATGGTGCCGAATAACATAAAATAATTAAGTTGATACTTTGTTTTAATGGTTTGTTTTAAAAATTCTTTATCAGCTCAAGCCTAACAGACGTTGGAAACCTGTTAGGCTTTTTTATAAAAAACTAAAACTACTATATTATGAAAATACTATTTGAAGGCTTATATTTTAGATTTAGTCACAAGATGGAGCAACACAGCATCAATATCATGCGGATTTCTCTCGCTGTTGTTTACATTTGGTTTGGTGCTTTAAAAATTTTCGGCATGAGTCCCGCCGGCGAATTAGTAGAACAAACCGTTTATTGGTTTGAACCTGAAATATTCATTCCAATTCTTGGTATTTGCGAAGTACTTATAGGTCTTGGTTTACTTATAAAACGGCTCATTCCTTATACCATTGTATTGTTGTTAATGCATATGGCAGCTACATTTTTCCCTATTTTTATTCTAAAAACCATCTGTTTTGATGCTTTTCCTTACTGTCCTACTTTGGCTGGACAATACATTATCAAAAATCTGATTCTGATTTCTGGAGCTCTTGTGGTTGCAGGGAAATACAATGAAAAATATTATACCGAAATGAATTTGGAATTAAGCGAAAAATAAAATCTTAATCCATTTCAATCAATCAAAGATTCCTTAATTTTATAATTACAGATAGTAAAATACCATTCATTAATCAGTGATCAATATAATCAAATGAAAGCTATACTTTATAAAAGAGCGTCAACTCTAGACGAACTGGAACAAATCAGAACACTACAATTACAAAATAGCTCACAGAATATAAGTTCTGAAGAAAAACTTCAAGAAGGATTTGTTACTGTACAACACTCCGTAGCGTTATTAGAACAAATGAATTCTGCCTGCGCTCACATTGTTTCCAAAGACAATGATATCGTAGTAGGTTTTGCATTGGTAATGCTTTCTAGCTTTAGGAACGAAATTGAGGTTCTTATTCCAATGTTTGAAAGAATCGATGAATTAGTACCTAAAGACAACACCTATGTTGTAATGGGGCAAATTTGCGTAGATAAAAACTACAGAAAACAGGGGATATTCCGAGGACTTTATCATTTTTACAAAGAGGAACTGCACCATGAATTTGATTATTTAATCACTGAAGTTGCTACTATAAACCTTCGTTCCATGCAAGCACACGAAGCCATTGGATTCAAAATAATTGACACTTATCAAGAAGATGGGATTGTTTGGAATATCATGCTTTGGGATTGGACATAAAAAAAGCCTAACATTACGTTAGGCTTTCATTTTGTATTGTAGTTATTACTTTAATCTGCTAAAATAATAACTTTATTGTCTTTCATTTCAATTGTTCCTGAATTGATAGCCAGCGAATAATTTTGAGCATCTAGCTTCGTGAATTTACTCGCCACTTCTTTTGCGAAAGCAAAATTAGAAGCTGTAATTTTCACAACACCTTTTCCTAAAATAGAAACGATTGGCGCGTGGTTATTCAAAATCTGAAAGCTTCCATCAACTCCTGGCAATGTAACTGAAGTTACTTCTGCTGAAAATAATTTTGCTTCGGGTGATACTATTTCTAATAACATATTTCTTTTTAGTTTAAAGTTTAAAGTTTAGAAGTTTAAAGTTACGAGTGAACCTTAAACTTTAAACTTTTAAACTAATTTTAAGCTTCCGCTAACATTTTTTCTCCAGCTTCGATAGCTTCTTCAATAGTACCTTTAAGGTTGAAAGCCGATTCTGGCAAGTGATCTAATTCACCGTCAATAATCATATTAAATCCTTTGATAGTATCTTTAATATCAACTAACACCCCTTTTAATCCTGTAAACTGCTCAGCTACGTGGAAAGGTTGAGATAAGAAACGTTGTACACGACGCGCTCTTGAAACGGCTAATTTATCATCTTCTGATAATTCTTCCATACCAAGTATCGCGATGATATCTTGTAATTGTTTGTATTTTTGTAAAATTTCTTTTACTCTTTGCGCACAGTCATAGTGCTCATCACCTAAAATTTGAGGAGTAAGAATTCTTGAAGTTGAATCCAATGGATCAACCGCAGGATAAATACCTAACTCAGCAATTTTACGAGATAATACTGTTGTTGCATCTAAGTGAGCAAAAGTTGTAGCCGGAGCCGGGTCAGTTAAATCATCTGCAGGAACGTAAACCGCTTGTACAGATGTAATAGAACCTTTGTTTGTTGAAGTAATACGCTCTTGCATCGCACCCATTTCAGTAGCCAATGTTGGTTGGTATCCTACCGCAGATGGCATACGACCTAAAAGTGCCGAAACCTCAGAACCTGCTTGTGTAAAACGGAAGATATTATCCACGAAGAACAATACATCTTTACCTTGATCAGTTCCTGCTCCATCACGGAAATATTCTGCAATAGATAATCCAGAAAGTGCTACACGAGCACGAGCTCCTGGAGGCTCATTCATTTGTCCGAAAACGAAAGTAGCTTTAGACTCTCTCATTCCTGGCATGTCAACTTTAGATAAATCCCATCCTCCATTTTCCATAGAGTGCATAAATTCATCACCGTATTTTATAATTCCTGACTCTAACATCTCACGAAGTAAGTCATTACCTTCACGTGTTCTTTCTCCTACTCCTGCGAATACTGAAAGTCCACCGTGACCTTTTGCAATATTGTTAATCAACTCCTGAATCAATACTGTTTTACCAACTCCAGCACCACCGAACAATCCAATTTTACCCCCTTTTGAGTAAGGCTCAATTAAATCGATTACTTTAATACCTGTGAATAAAACTTCAGAAGAAGTAGATAAATCTTCGAATTTTGGTGCTTGTCTGTGAATAGACATTCCGTTTTCTCCTGTTTTTGGTAAATTACCTAAACCGTCAATTGCATCTCCAATTACGTTGAATAGACGACCGTAAACATCGGCACCAATTGGCATTTGGATAGGGTTTCCTGTTCCAACTACTTCATAACCTCTACTCAAACCATCTGTTGAGTCCATCGAAATGGTACGTACTGTGTTTTCACCAATGTGAGATTGCACTTCAAGTACTAATAAAGTACCATCTTTTTTTGTGATTTCTAACGAATCATAAATTTTCGGAAGTTCAACATCCTTACCGTTGAAAACTACATCAACTACTGGTCCAATGATTTGGGCAACTTTTCCTATTACTTTTGACATTACTTATGTATTTATTAAATAGCTATTTAGGTTTATGAAATAGTACCAACCGAATCGTATCGATTAAATGCTTTTTTCAGAGCGCAAAGATAATTTTTTAAAATATAAAATCAATTATTTTTTTATAAAAAAAGGATATTTTTAATCGATAATGGTGAAATGACTTAGAAACAGACAAAAGATAGCAATATCCTCAAAAATAAAAAACCATCACGTCAAAAAACGGATGGTTTTTATAAAAAAATAAAATTATAATTATTGAATAGTTGCTGGATACAAAATACGATACAAGCCAACATTTATATTTTTGAAGTTAGACCCATACTTCGCATTTATAGCATCTGTAAATAAGTTTGCAATAATAGCGTATCCTCTTGGGCTTGGATGAACTCCATCTAGAGAAAACATCCCTCCTGTTACAAAAGCAGAAGTAGTAGTATAGCCATTATACGTTATGCCACCACTTGCCAATTGATCAGTTACACCTTTCAACTCTACAAAAGCTAATCCTTTTGCATCAGCAACCGCCTTAATAGTTGTATTGTAAGCATCAGTAGCTACTTTTACTTCGGCAATTTCAGCTTTAGTTAACACATCCTTATCTTGCATAGGATACGTTATGCCAAATTTATCTAAGGGCGCTGGAATACCTGTTGGTGCTGAACCAATAACCGTTTGAGCTACTAATACAACTAAATCATCTTTTGTAGCTTGTCTAGCTTGTCCAAAAACCTGACCGTAAAAAGTTGCAGTAGCTACTCCTAGGGTCGGCGTAAAAGCAGCTGTCAATTGAGCCGACAAATTAGGCAAACTTTCATCAACTATCAACAATGGATTAGCCACTGTAGCAGACATTAAATTAATTCTATCACCAGCACCAAAAGCCGTTAACGCTTGTTTTAAAGGCCCATACAACTGAGCATTTAAAGCCGTCACAGTACCCTGACCGACAGCTACATTACCACCACCCAAAACAGAAATTGTTAGCGGATTATAAGGAACTGTGGTAAAATAAGGCAACGCTGTTACGTAAGGCAAATTAGCCACAACACCTTTTGCACCATTTGCCGTCATTGCATTTACTATGTTTGTGTATGCACTAGCAAAAACAGTTGGATCTGTAATATCATTACTTGCATAAGTAGCTGGATTTAAATTCCCAGTTCTATTTACACCTGAACCTCCAGAGGTTGCATAACCTAAAATATCATTCCCACCTATCCATAACGAAAAGAAAGTAGGAGCTTGCGCAACCGCATCAGCCAAAACTGTTGTTGAAGCTGTTGAGGCAAATCTTGCAAAATAAGGATTAGCTTGACCTGTCGCAACTCCTGCAACATTGCCATAACCTGGAGCTACTAAATGATAACTTTTAGCACCGGGAACCCCCATATTATTAAACGGACCTGTTAATTTAGTAGTCACCTCTGTTGAGGGCCTTCCTGAAACAGGAACTGGAGCAGTTCCATTAAAAAACAAACGTTGACCAAGGATTACGTTTCCACCTAGTAAAAGTCCACCAACATTATCAGCCATAAAAGGCGTTTTAAATTCTCCGCCTCCAGCCAAAGCAAATTGCTGTGAAATGATATTAGCATAAGAACCTTCTTGGCCTAATCTAAACAAAGCATTATCACTAAATCCAGCAGCGTAGGAATCCCCTAAAGCTACATACTTAGTTACAACTGCAGTACCTGCAGTTAAAGGTTGTCCGTCAGATGAATTTGCATCTACTACTACTTCGTCTTCATTATTACACGCTACAAATGCTAATGAAGCAAAAAGTAACCATTTGAAATTTTTTATCATTGTTATTCTATTTTAATATGAATGATTCCTTACGGGTTGATTGTCCAAGAAGCAAAGTATTGTTGTCCAATAAGACCTGCTCCTAATACTTGACCATATTCTTTACCTCCAATATTTGAAGCACCTATTTTTAAAGTTGATTTCAAAGAAGGGAAATTATAGTTTAATTGTACGTCTATAACTGTAGCCGATTCTATTGTTCCATCAGCAAAAGAAGACTGCCACAAGTATTCACTATTCCATCTACCACTTACATTAAATCCAAAATTCGGAAATAATTTTTCATTACCAATAGATGCTTTTACACGGTGTTTTGGCGTATTGAAACCAGCTTCAAAACTTGCATCTTTTGATTGATCAAAATTAAATTCAGCATAATTGTAATTTGCTCCTATTTCAAAGTCTTTGTAAACCTTTCTAGACAAACCAACTCCAAAACCTAGTGATTCAATCTCCAAAGGAGTATTAGTATACAATTGAAAAGCCCTCGTATTACCGTTTTGCAAAGCATGTAGCGCTTGTAACCCTTGAGGATTTGCCAATCCACCACCATCTATAGCAGAACCATACAAAGGAGTAACTACATTTAGATTACCAATAAAATTATTATAAACGTTATAATATCCATTGATATCGATAGATGTTTTATTTATAAAAGAACGGTATCCTAATTCAATGGCCTTTACCTCTTCTGGTTTCACTAAATCTACGTTAGTTTTCTGCAATAAAGCAGGGTTCGCCGCTGCTGCAAAAGCTCTAACTGAAGTAGCAGTATAAGAATTATTATAAGCATTTGTCCCATTAATAGTTACTGTATTTCCTCCTGCAAAGGCTTGACCGACAGCCGTAGCAATTGGCAATGTTTCTACAAATCGTGTTAAGTTATCCGGTGCGGAACCTAACAAAATAGCACTTCCAACATTGAATCCAATATATTGATCTTGAGTAGAAGGGTTTCTGAAACCAGTCTGGAAAGAGCCTCTGAAATTATGATTTTTATTTTGACCTCCAGAATACACCAAAGAGATTCTCGGAGAAATATTTCCTTTAAAATTTTGTGCTTTATCATAACGAATAGATCCCGTAAACTTTAAACGATCATCCATCATTTTCTTCATCACCTGCGTATAAGCTCCGTATTCATCATAACGAATTGGACCATCTGCATCAGTATAAATACGACCAAATGAATTCAACTCATATTGTCTGTATGAACCTCCAACTTGGATTTCAGCAAACTTGATCAAATCTTTAAAATTGTAATTTCCATCAGAGTGATAAATTCTTGAATTATCAACTAATTTAGAACCTGTCAAAACACTTGGATCATTAACCACTTGATTGAATGCATTTTTAAACTCAGGGGAACCTGGCAAAAACCTTCCAGTATCTGCCGTAGCTCTAGCGCGAGCATGAGATTGCTCCGGAGTAAAGCCTCCTAAAGTAGATTGTACATAGGCTCCTGCATATTGACCGAACCAAGTAGCATCACTTTTCCATTTTCTATTCACATTAATACCTGTAAACAACATATCATACGATTGACCACCATCTTCAGTTGTAGTGTATCCTCTTAAAAAGAAGTTTTTACCTTTGAATTCAATTTTATGTTGTTGCATAAAGAAATTATTCAAGTAATAACGATTAGCACCTTGATATACGGTATTACCAAAGCCAAATTTACTTTGCACAATTACTTCTAATCTCTCATCTCCAAATGGACGTATATGCAATGAGGCATCGATTTTGGTATTAGAAACCTTATTGTCTGTCAAATCTACTTCATTGTATCCCGTTCTGCTAACATTCGTATTAGGCAATAAATTAACAGCAGAAGCCGGTATTAAATTTTGTGCCGCTAAAGCAGAACCAACACCTTTTATATTAGTAGCAACTTCATCACCATAAATATTAATACCATCATAATCTATTGAATTTCTATCTATACCTTCACGCGTTTTATCATCATAATTTACAGCATGCCATTCTGTACCCCTCATGTATGTAAAGTTAACTTTACCTGCAACATACTTGTTAAATGCTTTTGCCATACGCACACCATAATCAATATAATCATTAGTACCCGCTGCTTTTTGAGTAGTCTGTCCAAATTTTGCATAAGCGGTTATTCCTTGACTTGTAAAAGGACTTCTACTAGACATAAATAAAATACCATTGAATGCATTAGCACCATATAAAGCTGACGAAGCTCCAGGCAGTAATTCAACACTTTGTACATCAATTTCAGACACTCCAATTAAATTCCCCAAAACAAAGTTTAACAATGGTGATGAATTATCCATACCATCAACCAATTGCATAAAACGAGTATTTGCAACAGATGCAAATCCACGCGTATTTATAGATTTAAATGACATACTTGAAGTATTCATTTGAACTTCTTTTAAGTTTTCCAATCCATCATAAAAAGAAGGAGAAGCTGTTTTCTTAATTTCAGCAATTCCCATTCTTTCGATAGTAACTGGCGACTCCAGAACTCTCTCAGGAGTCCTTGAAGCAGAAACTACGATTTCATCCAATTTATTCTCCTCGTCTAAAAGCTTTACAGAAATTTTTTGACCAGCAGAAGAAACATTAATTTTTTGAGATGTAAACCCAACACTCGTAACCTCAATGGTAAAAGGTGGTTTTCTAGACGATTGCAAAACGAAAGAACCATCGATATCAGTAATAGTACCTGAAGTATCTCCAACAATTTTAATGTTGGCTCCAGGAATAGGTTGGTTGTTACTGTCTGTAACAATACCTGAAATTGAATTTTGAGCAAAAGTTAGGCTGCAAAAAAACAATGACAAAAAAAGTAAATACACTCTCATTCGGTTATAATTTGTTGGTTTATGATGCCAAAGTACAAATATTTTTGATATTAATAAAAAAGCGACTAAAAAAATTCATATTTATCAGTTTTTCTACCTCATTAGCTCTTATTCTATATTTATTTTTTATTGTTATATGTTAAAAATTATGTAATAATACTATAATATCATTATGCATGCATACAAAAAATACATTAATCACAAAAAAATTATTAATTATTAGATATTTGATAAAAGTGATAAATGAGATAAAATTTAACGTTTTATTCAATCATTTAAAGCATTTAAAAAAGTCAAAAACCTAAAAAAATATTCAAAAAAAAGCCCCAAAAGAAAATCTTTCGAGGCATAATTTAAAATAGTGTAAAAAATATGTTTTGCAAAAAAAACTATTCCACTGTTACTGATTTTGCTAGATTACGAGGCTGATCAACATTACAACCACGCATAACAGCTATATGATATGACAAAAGCTGCAAAGGAATTGTAGTAATTAATGGCGATAAAGCGTCTGATGTTTCTGGTATTTCAATAACATAATCTGCTAATTCACGCACTTGTGTATCTCCTTTAGTTACTACAGCAATAATTTTCCCACTTCTGGATTTAATTTCCTGAATATTACTTACAATTTTGTCATAGTGTCCTTGCTTTGGCGCAATAACCACTACTGGCATATGTTCGTCAATTAATGCAATTGGCCCGTGTTTCATTTCAGCCGCAGGATATCCTTCAGCGTGAATGTAAGATATCTCTTTAAGCTTCAAAGCACCTTCAAGAGCAACAGGAAAGTTATATCCTCTTCCTAAATAAAGACAATTAGGAGCATCCTTAAAAG
Organism: Flavobacterium sp. KS-LB2; assembly: GCF_036895565.1. Lineage (NCBI taxonomy): Bacteria > Pseudomonadati > Bacteroidota > Flavobacteriia > Flavobacteriales > Flavobacteriaceae > Flavobacterium > Flavobacterium sp. KS-LB2. The sequence goes on from NZ_CP145904.1 coordinate 3,273,805, forward strand.
TAGAAGCAATTTCTTTTGCCTTTTCGTTAGTCTCCAAAGCTTCTTTAACTTTTTCAGGAATGATTTCTAATTCTTGCAAATAGGTATGAAAATCACTGTTTGATAAAGTTCCTTTAGCTTTTGCTAAACGCAAAGCAATCATAGTCAGAACCGTAATTTGAGTTGTAAATGCTTTTGTAGATGCTACACCTATTTCAGGACCAGCATGTGTATAAGCTCCTGCATGAGTCTCTCTAGAAATAGAAGAACCCACTACGTTACAAACACCAAATACAAATGCACCGTGTTCTTTAGCCAGTTTTATAGCTGCCATAGTATCTGCTGTTTCCCCAGATTGCGAAATAGCGATAACTACATCTTTACTGTTTATTATTGGATTTCTATATCTAAACTCTGAAGCATATTCTACTTCAACTGGAATACGTGCAAACTCTTCAAAAACATACTCTGCAACTAAACCTGCATGCCATGAAGTTCCACAAGCTACAATGATTATCCTCTCCGCATTAAGGAATTTTTCTAAATTATCCTCAACTCCCGCCATTTGAATAATACCCTCATTAGCATGAAGTCTTCCGCGATAGGTATCTTTTATAACACTTGGTTGCTCATAAATTTCCTTAAGCATAAAATGATCGTACCCACCCTTTTCAATTTGCTCTAAATTCATTTGAAGCTCTTGAATATACGGATCAACCAAAGAATCATCTTTGATTTTTCTAATTTTCATTGCTTTGTGCAATCTAATATTTGCCATTTCACCATCTTCAAGATAGACCGCATTAGAAGTATATTCGATAAAAGGCGAAGCGTCCGAAGCAATAAAATATTCTCCTTCTCCTACACCAATTGCTAATGGACTTCCTAATCTGGCAGCAACAATTTCATCTGGATTTTTTTTATCAAAAACAGCAATCGCATAAGCTCCCACTACTTGATTCAAAGCCACTTGAACTGCTTTCCCTAGTTTTAAATGCTCTTTTTTTTGTACTTCTTCAATAAGATTTACCAATACCTCAGTATCAGTATCCGAATGAAAAATATACCCACGTTTTATTAACTCTTCTTTTAAAGGCGCATAATTCTCAATAATACCATTATGAATTATTGCCAAATCGCCTGAATTAGAAAGATGGGGATGAGAATTAACATCATTTGGAACACCGTGCGTTGCCCAACGTGTATGCCCAATTCCTATAGATCCGTTTGTTGTAATTGCTGCTGAAGCTTTATCTTCAAGATCTGAAACCTTACCTTTTGTTTTACAAAGTTTCAATTCTTCTCCATCATACAACATCACACCAGCACTATCATAACCTCTATACTCAAGACGCTTTAATCCCTTTATTACAATAGGATAAGCTTCTCTATAACCGATATAACCAACGATTCCACACATATTTATTTAATTAGGTTTTGTATAATAAATTTCAAGCTTCAACCTCTTATCATCCGCAACTGTTGATTTACCACCAAACAAAATAGTTCCTAAAGGATTCATGACAGATGCTTTTGGAGCTCCAGAAATAAAAGCGTTTGGCGTTCTTAGTTTATGAGAAGCTATTGTTCCAATATCCTCAGTAACTACCAATCCCAACTTTACATTGGTTGAATCTTTATACTTAACAAGATTTCTTATTTGATTTGTAACCCTAATTTTATAAGTTAATCCTCGTTTGCTAGTGGCGTTTATATTTATATTACCATCTAAAATAGTTTTCGATTTCTTAGCATTAGCACTATTTGTTGTAGCGTCTGAATAATAATCAACAATAGGTCGATTATTATTAAAATCATACAAATAAATCCTTTGTGGCTCATAATTGCTCGCCATTGTAGCTGCATCAATATGAAAAACTAAATTTGCCTCGTTAATCAACCATCCACTATTTCTAATCGCTTCTAACTGGCCTGGTGTATCAAAAAGACTTATTACGGCAACTGACCCCTCACCCCCTTTTAGGTACAATTTATCATCACCTTCAGTAGTATTTCCAGTATTTGGCAAAGCATTATAAGCAAGTCCACTATTTGCAAAATCAGTATTCAATAAACTCACTGAATTTCCAGTCATATTAAGAACTATGGTTTTCTTAACTCGTGTAATTGTGGTCACACCAGCCGTTGTAGTTGACAAATCCTCATTATATTTTATAGTGATTTTACCTTCCTTAAAATTCAACATTGCTAAATTTCCTGCGCTGCTTCCTGATTTCTCCATTTTAAAATAAAGCCCTCTAAAGTATTCTTTAAAAACATCATTTGAAGCTAATTTTCCACTTGCTACAGCATCAATTATTTTCGTTTTAAAGTAACCTTTATTCAAATTCAATTGCATCCCCGGAGGAGTTCTTGTAGTCGTAACCACCTTAGTAATTGAATCTGTACTAGTTACTACATGCTCTGCTGGATCAAAGAAAAATTTATCGTTTTGAGCCAAATTCGAATCGTTGTTTAAACGACTCGGAATTTTAATGTTGTCAAATTCTGCATTTTGATTTGTAAAATATTTTTGAGGCTGCAAAAATCCACCAATAGGATCTGCATCTCTCATATAATAACCGGACTCAAAAACACTTAGTTTCATTTCGGCCTTGTCTGGTCCATATATAGAATCCAGCACATACTCATGACTACCATCTGTTTTTGTAACCGTTTTTGATGCATCATAATAATAAGGAACAGTCAAAACAACACTTTCAATATAAGGTCTCGTACTTATTGTTGTTATAAAGGTTGACAAAGTTAATTGAGTTCCAAAATTTGCTGTAGTTTCACCAAAATTTGGATTATTATAAATTCCCAAAGGATTTACCTCAAGACCATTGGATTGTATAGGTCCTGTTTTTTGATTATAAGCTAAAACATCGTACGTTTCTTTTTTGAGATCAAAATTGTTTTCACCAATTAAATCTCCTCCAATTTCATTATAATCTTTATCACAAGAATATAAAAAAACAACACTCGCAACTACCAGAATTTTCTTAAAAAAAGAATTATTGTACATATTTAATAAAAAAGTTTAATTTAAAGAACCTCGTTTCTATAGAAATTAGTATACGCTTCTGCGAATGCATCTTTCGGTGCGAAAGGTAAAAAAGGTTTTCCTGAAGATTCTATATATTTTGTTAAACTTGGAGTCAGGTTTTCTGAGGCAATAATGACTGCATCCGAATGTTTAATAGTTGCCTTGATGATATTTTCGTAGTCAGGAACTTCCAGATCCGAAATTGCTTCATCAGGAATACCGTCAAATTTGACTTTATTAATCATCTCTACATCTAAAGTGCCATCAAAAGATTGCCCGTAAACAGAAGTAACAATCTTTGTCTCTGAAAACAATGCTTCATTTTTATAAAAATGCTTCATGTAAATAGGCAACATGGCGGCCATCCATCCATGAACGTGTATAATATCAGGAACCCAATTGAGTTTTTTTACGGTTTCAACTACTCCTTTTGCAAAAAAAATAGCACGTTCGTCATTATCAGGATACATCACACCTTCTTCATCAGCAAATGTGGCTTTCCTTTTGAAATACTCATCGTTATCAATAAAGTAAACTTGTATTCTTTCTTTTGGAATGGAAGCCACTTTTATAATCAAAGGCATATCCAAGTCGTTCACCACCAAATTCATCCCCGAAAGTCTAATTACTTCGTGCAATTGATGTCTTCTCTCGTTAATATTTCCATACCTTGGCATAAAAATTCTTATCTGTCCGCCTTGATCATTAATCATTTTCGGCACGTCATAAGACATTAAAGAGACCTCATTTTCAGCGAGATAAGGCACCACTTCAGATGATACATATAATATCCTCTTATCTTTCATATTGTAATTTACTTAATTTATTGGCAATAAAAACCATGCAAAATTACAAAATTTTATGCAGTTATTAACTAAAATAGTAAGTTTGCATTTAATTTTAATAATACTGCCATGCCTATTTTCTACGGAAAAGCATCTTTAATCGACTATTTGAAATCAATAAAAACCGTCCATTCCACTATTGGGTTTGTTCCTACTATGGGCGCTTTACATCAAGGTCATTTGGCATTAATGCAAAAATCATTACTAGAAAACGACTCTACCGTTGTGAGTATTTTTGTAAATCCAACACAGTTTAACAATCCTGATGATCTGGCAAAATACCCAAGAACATTGGAAGAAGACGTAAAAAAACTTACTGATTTAAATCCAAATATAATTCTATACGCACCATCTGTTGAAGATATTTATGATGGAAAACCGCTTTCTCAATCTTTCGATTTTGATGGATTAGAAAACCAAATGGAAGGCAAATTCAGACCTGGACATTTTAATGGTGTAGGCACGATTGTAAAACGTCTTTTTGAAATAGTGGAACCAACAAATGCTTATTTTGGCGAAAAAGATTTTCAACAATTGCAAATTGTCAAAAAAATGGTACTTAAAAACCACCTACAAGTAAATGTAATTGGCTGCCCTATATTTAGAGAGGCCAACGATCTTGCCATGAGCTCCAGAAACGAACGCTTATCGACAGAGGAAAGAAAAGAAGCTGCTATTATCTACAAAACACTTATCGTGGCAAAAGAAAAATTTGCAACCAATAGCACTACCGCTATTTCAGAATGGGTTCAAAAATCATTCGACAATAATCCTCGCTTCTCATTAGAATATTTTGTAATTGCTGACGAAGCAACACTTTTACCGTGTACCCGAAAAAATAAAAATAAAAAATACCGTGCTTTCATTGCGGTACTTGTCAATAATATTCGATTGATTGACACCATATCATTAAATTAATTTACTTTTGTAGCATGCAAATTCAAGTCGTAAAATCAAAAATACACCGAGTAAAAGTAACTGGCGCTGATTTAAATTATATCGGTAGCATTACCATAGATGAAGCTTTACTGGAAGCCTCCAATATCATTGAAGGAGAAAGAGTATTCATCGTAAACATCAACAATGGCGAACGCTTTGATACCTATGCCATCAAAGGTGAAAAAAATTCAGGTATCATAACCTTAAATGGTCCAGCAGCTAGAAAAGTGCAAAAAGATGATATCATCATTATCATTTCTTATGCAATACTAGAATTTGAAGAAGCTAAAACCTTCCAACCTTGGATTATTTTCCCTAATGAAAATGACAACTCTTTGACTTAATTGCTCAAAGAATACACCTATACAAATCTGCTTTTTTTTTGAAAAAGATAAATTCTCTATTTTAAAAATAAAAGCAAATGTATTTCATTTCACAAGACACAGCATATCTGATTTTTTAACTCAAATCAGATATGTTAATGTTCTTTCATTTCGTAATTTTAACGCACTACATCTCATTTGATTTTCCAAAGAAACAACTGTGCTTTCAATACCTTAACTTTTGGTGTTTCTTAAATAGAAGTAAATAAAGTATTATATTGCTTTCTTATTTAGATGTATTTTAATTGCTAAACGCTTCAAATTATGAAACAACTACTACTATTCTTATTCTTCTCTGTTACAGCATTTTCACAAAAAACTACAATACCATTCGATTCAAATGCACTAGGCGAAACCCGGGAAATCACAATTGGTTTACCTCCTTCTTTCGAAAAAAATCAAAATAAAAAGTATCCGTTACTTATTTTACTTGATGGCGACTACTTATTTGATCCTTTTTACGGTGCTTTGAATTACGGTGCCTATTGGGATGATTTACCTGAAATGATCGTCGTAGGCATAAGCCAAAACAAAAATAACGAACGCATTGACGACAGCACTTATGACGAAGCAGATGGAGTTCCTTCAGGGAAAGGGGCAAAATTCTTTGAGTTTATTGGTGCCGAGTTACTTCCTTACATCGAGAAAAAATATCCCGTTGCACCATTCCGAATTATTGCTGGACATGATACTACAGCAGGATTTTTAAACTTTTTTCTGTACAAGGATAATCCCATATTCAATGGATACATTTCAATGAGTCCAGAACTAGCTCCCGACATGGAAAACCAAATTCCAGAAAAACTTTCAAATTTAAAACAGCCTGTTTTTTATTACCAATCCAATGGAGATGGCGACATAAAAAGAATCCAAGAATCTATAAAAAAAATGGACGAAAACATAAAACAAGTTACGAATCCTATGTTGAACTACAAGTTCGATAATTTCAAAGGCGCCTCTCATTATTCGCTCGTGCTGTATTCGATTCCAAATGCCTTATACCAATTTTTTGATGCTTATAAACCTATTTCTTCTACTGAATACAGCGACAAAATTGCTATACTTCCATCCGGTTATGTGGATTATTTAATCAATAAATATGCCGCTTTGTCCAAAAGCTTAGGTTTAAAAATACCCATTCGTGTCAACGATTTCAAAGCTATAGAAGCAGCAATTCTAAAAAATAAAGCCTACCCCGAATTAGACAAATTAGCTGAGATTGCCAATAAAAATTATCCAAAATCAATGCTTGCCGATTATGAATTGGGTTTGATGTATGAAAAAATGGGAGATCTAAAAAAAGCAGCCAAACGCTACCAAAGCGCTTCCCAATTAGAGGAAATTGGCGACCTTACAAAAAACATGATGATGGAAAAATACGATGACATGATCAGTCAAACACCAAAAAAATAATGTCAAAAGTAAAAACAACTTTTTTTTGCCAAAACTGTGGCGCTCAATATGCCAAGTGGCAAGGACAATGCAATTCGTGCAAAGAATGGAACACCATTGCGGAGGAAATTATACAAAAACAAGAAAAAACAGCTTGGAAAAGCGAAACTACTTCCAGCAATAAAGCACCAAAACCGTTGCGAATAAACGAAATTGATTCGGCTCAGGAAATCCGAATGGATACTACTGACTCCGAACTCAATCGCGTATTGGGTGGAGGCATTGTTCCTGGCTCATTGATTCTTTTAGGCGGTGAACCCGGCATTGGAAAAAGTACACTTTTGCTTCAAATATCCTTAAAGTTACCGTATAAAACTTTATATGTTTCAGGTGAAGAAAGTCAAAAGCAGATAAAAATGCGTGCGGAAAGAATTACGCCCAGCGGTGATAATTGCTATATTCTTACCGAAACCAAAACCCAAAATATCTTCAAGCAAATTGAATCGATTGAACCGGAAATCGTAATTATTGATTCCATTCAAACCTTGCATACGGATTATATCGAATCCACTCCAGGAAGTATTTCTCAGATCAGGGAAACCACAGCCGAACTGATCAAATTTGCCAAAGAAACCAACATCCCCGTGATTCTAATTGGTCATATTACCAAAGACGGAAATATTGCAGGTCCAAAAATCCTGGAACACATGGTTGACACTGTTTTGCAATTTGAAGGCGATAGAAATCACGTGTATCGCATTTTACGTTCACTAAAAAACCGTTTCGGTTCTACTGCAGAAATTGGCATTTATGAAATGTTAGGCAATGGTCTGCGAGAAGTTTCTAATCCTTCAGAAATATTGATTTCACATAAAAATGAGGAGTTATCCGGAACCGCGATTGCCTCCACATTAGAAGGCATGCGTCCGTTGATGATTGAAATCCAAGCATTGGTAAGCACCGCAGTTTATGGAACGCCACAACGCAGCACTACAGGTTATAATGCCAAAAGACTCAATATGATTTTGGCCGTATTAGAGAAAAGAGCCGGTTTTAGGCTTGGCGCCAAAGACGTTTTCCTCAACATAACGGGAGGAATTTCAGTAGATGATCCAGCGATAGATTTAGCTGTTGTGGCCGCCATTTTATCTTCGAATGAAGATATTGCAGTCAATAAAGATTTTTGTTTTGCAGGCGAAGTGGGACTTTCGGGCGAAATTCGTCCGGTTAACCGCGTGGACCAACGCATTCAAGAAGCCGAAAAACTAGGTTTTTCGACCATTTTCGTATCCAAATACAATAAAATTGCGTTGAAAAATACTGGAATCAAAATTAGATTAGTAGCCAAAATTGAAGACGTGGCGAGTGAGTTGTTTGGATAATATAAAACTATTAAAATGAAGTCTTATCCTGAACACTTACAAATTATCAATACGTTTCATGAACTAGGAGAAACCATTGCAGCCGCTCAATTTTTAATTGAAGAATATGGTTTAGAAAATCCAAATTTTAAAGGCTTTGAATTAAGAGAAAAAGCAAAACCAGAATTTATTTTGATGACCACCGAAGGCGTTTTTGGAGAACCTCAAATCATCCGAATTCCAGAAAACACATTCGAATATCCGCTGACATTAATGCTCAATCTACTGGCGCATGAAATGATTCACGTAAGTCAAAAAACGAAAGAAAACTGGATTGAAGATAAAAATGAAAGAGAATGGCAAGCCTATTACGAAATGCTTTTTCACAAAATATTTCCTCAAATTCCTGAGCTTTCTGATTTTCACAAACGCTTCTTTGCAAAAAAAGCATTAGAATACTATAATCGGATGGGCGAAGGTTCTGAACTTCAATTACAATACGCCAATCAAAAACTGGAAATAGACAATCTCCTGTCGTTTTTGGATGCAAAAACGAAATAAATCTTTACACCACCTTAGCTTAACTTTAACTGTTTTTTTATTTTAAATAAAAAACAACAAATCAGAAAAAGGATTCGTTATTTATTTGTAACTTTATGTATTACAATACTTTACAAAAATGAAACCTTCACACCAAACTATGACTCATTTATACGAACACTTAGGCAAAGTGTTCTATACTATTGCGGCCATAGACAAAACCATTCGTAAAGAAGAAATCGATAAACTGAAACAAATTATAAAAACAGAATGGCTTCCGCTGGAAAACAGCTATAATGAATTTGGCGATGACACTGCGTATGAAATCGAAATTGTTTTTGACTGGCTTGTCGCCAATGAATGGGAATTGGAACAGGTGATTCCCGACTTTAAAATTTTCAAAGCAGAACATCAACACTTGTTCACGCTAGAAATGAATGCTCTAATTCTAAAAACTGCCAATGCTATAGCTACTTCTTTTTCAGGAAAAAATAAATCAGAACACGTTTTAATAAGTCAACTAAGCGCAATTCTTTTACAATAAAACAGTAAAAAATAATCTACTTTAATTTTAAAAAATCAAAGACATGAAAAGACAAACTGGCATTTGGATAGATTCTTCAAAAGCGATAATTGTAGCTCTTGATGGTAATACAGAAAAAATTACTGAGATAGATTCTGAGGTTGAAAACAATGTACATCATAATGATGAAGGTTATAAAGGAACTTCATCAGGAGTGCATCATGGCAATAGTGACAAAAAATTTGACGACCGAAAAAAACAAGAGCTGGATTATTTTATAAAATCAGTGCTGTCTTATGTCAAAAAATCGGATGAACTTATTGTTTTTGGTCCGGCGCAAACAAAAACTAAACTAGAACAAAAATTAATGACGGATCATTTAATTGAACCCGGAAAACTAAAAGCCGTAGAAACAGCAGATAAAATGACCTTAAACCAGATTGTGGAAAAAGTAAGACGCTTTTATAACCCTTTTGAGTATAAAGAACCAAAGCCATAACACTAATTTAGCGGCTATACAATATTTTAGAAACTACAACGCTTTACTGGTTGTAGTTTTTTTATTTAAAAAATCATTTTCCCCAATCAATATTCTAAAGAAAACCATAAAAATCTTTCCTTTAGTATTATTTTCCTTTTCTTTATGGCTGAGATTCCAAGCGCGTTGTATTTTAGATTGTATTACTTATTAAACTGTTTATGAAAACCGGAAAACAAAAATTAATTCTAGCAGCAAAAATACTTTTTGTATTGTTTGTCACTTTAATTATTGCTTTTTATATCTTTCGAGATGCCGTTTTACAACAAACACTGGCAAAAGTTTCCAATGAAATGGAAGTGGATTACAACAGCTCTTTTACAATAAAAAAAGCTTCATTTGACGGATTATCCGGGCTGAATCTTACCGAAATAATTCTGGTTCCAAAAAATGCCGATACCCTTTTTAAAATTCAAAAACTAAAAACCAGTGTCAATTTATGGCATCTCATAACGGGAGATGTTCAACTTGGAACTTTAGAAGTCAAGAACGGTTTTGTCCAGTTAGTAAAAAAAGGGAAAGTGAGAAATTTTGATGCTTTTCTAAAAAAAGACAATCAAACAGAAATACGAGACGAGAAAAGAGATTACGCACAGTTTGCCTACAGAATAATCTCAAAAGCACTGAATTTAGTCCCTACGGATATGATCTTGGACAATCTGTCTTTTAGACTCAATGATAACGGAAAAAAAGCAACCATTAATTTCCAAAAACTGCGATTGGTCAATAAACAACTAGAAACATCTATTCAAGTTCAAACCAATACCATTTCACAACGCTGGAGAATCAAAGGGTTTGCTGATCCAAGAAATAAAAAAGCCGATATCCGTTTCGTCAATATTGATTCGGGTGCCATCCAAATGCCGTATTTAGACGAGCGTTTCAACCTGAAATCAAGCTTTGACTCTATTCGATTGAATATTCAAAACATAGATAGAGATGGCGACGAATTGCATATTGATGGCTTTATGGCTATTGCCAATTTAAAACTCAACCACCCGAAAATTGCCAGCAAAGATGTTATTCTTAAGAATGCTAAATTTGATTATCGATTCTTATTGGGTTCCGATTTTATTTCGATTGACAGTAGCTCAACAGTTCAGTTGAACAAGATAAAATTTCATCCTTACGTAGCTTACGAAACGGAAAAAGATACGATTTACAAACTCAAGGTTACTATCCCAAAAATGAAAGCGCAGGACTTTATAACCTCGCTACCTGACGGTTTATTCACCCACTTTCAGGGAATGGAAGCCAGTGGTACTTTTGATTACAAATTGGATTTTGCCTTCAACCAAAACAAACCGAATCAGCTGGTTTTTGACAGTAAATTGAAGAAAGAAAATCTGAAAATTACAAAATACGGCGAAGCGAATCTCAACAAACTTAATGGCGAATTTGTGTATCGGGCACTTATAAAAAATGTGTTGCAACGTCCTATCTTAGTTGGTTCAGCCAATCCAAATTATACGCCATTAGATCAAATTTCACCATATTTAAGAAAATCCGTTTTAACTACAGAAGATCCTTCTTTCTTTTCGCACCGCGGTTTCATCAGCGAAGCATTCAAACAATCCATAGTCAAAAACATAAGAACCAAAAAGTTTTCACGCGGTGCCAGCACGATCAGCATGCAATTAGTAAAGAATGCTTTTCTGAGTCGAGAGAAAACCGTATCCCGCAAACTGGAGGAAATTTTATTGGTTTACATTCTGGAAAATAACCGGATTGTAAGTAAGGAACGCATGCTAGAAGTGTATTTTAATATTATCGAATGGGGTCCAAATGTATATGGAATTGGTGAAGCAAGTCAGTTTTATTTCCAAAAAACACCTTCGGAATTATCGCTGAACGAATGCTTGTATCTCGCTCGAATTATTCCAAGTCCCAAGAAATTCATGTATCAGTTCAATGATCAAGGGATGTTGAAAGATTTTGCTGTAAAACAAGAATCGTTCTTAACAAATATCATGTTTCGAAGAGGACTTTTGACTCCAGAAGACACTATTTATAAGTCATTACCCATATTAATTTCGGGGCCTGCAAAATCTTTTATCAAATTCAAAGTACAAGACTCCACGCAAATAAAGGTGGATTCTTTAGCCGTTGATGAGGAATTTGATCTTTAATTAAAAACAACCCTATCAGAGTTTTGAACTCTGACAGGGTTTATTACTTTACGGTGCCGGATCAGGAATAACGGCTTGCACTTCATCAATTGCTTTTAGAATTTCATCCGAAAGTGACACTTGAATTGTATCTATATTTTCTTTTAATTGTTCCAAAGTTGTGGCGCCAATAATCGTGCTGGTTACAAACGGTTGCTGTTCTATAAATGCCAAAGACAACTCTGTCAAAGTCAATCCATTTTTTTTGGCGATTTCCTGATACAATCTTGTAGCCTCAGTAGATTGCTCGCTATTGTATCTAGAATATTGTGGAAACAATTTGATTCTGGCATTTGGATGCGCTTCACCAGTAAGGAATTTACCGGACAAAACCCCAAAAGCCATTGGCGAATATGCCAACAAACCTACATTTTCTCTCAAACAAACTTCGGCAGAACCGTTTTCAAAAAGTCGGTTTAATAAGGAATATGGATTTTGAATCGTTTTCACTCTTGGTAAATTATTGTATTTACTTTCCTCTAAAAAACGCATAATTCCCCAAGGATTTTCATTTGAAAGACCGATATGCTTGATTTTTCCTTCTTTAACAAACCCGTCTAATGTTTCCAACACATTGTGAATATTATCTTCCCAAGCATCATCCTGTACTTTAAAACCGCGTTGTCCAAAATAATTGGTTTTGCGTTCTGGCCAGTGCAATTGGTACACATCAATATAATCCGTTTGTAAGCGCAGTAAACTATTATCCAATGCAAATTTGATACTGGCTGGTGAGAAATCTAACTTTTCTCTCATGTATCCAAAATTTGGATTTGGTCCGGCAATTTTCGACGCCAAAACTATTTCTTCTCTCTTTCCAGTTTTTTTAAACCAAGTTCCAAGGATTTTCTCAGTGCTTCCATAGGTTTCCTGACGCGCCGGAACCGAATACATTTCGGCAGTATCAAAGAAATTAACTCCATTTTCTAAAGCAAAATCCATTTGGGCAAGTCCATCAGCTTCTGTGTTTTGTTGTCCAAAAGTCATGGTTCCAAGGCAAATTTTGCTGACTTTTAGATCAGTATTGGGTAAAGTTGTGTATTTCATTTTAAGGAAATTATATTATATTTTCGAAAACAAAGATAAAATTAGTTTGTGGTTTAAATTTACAGTTAACAGAAAATTGAGAAACGTTTATTTAAGACTAAATTCGATATTTAAAAAAATAAACCGCTAATTCGCCAATTAAAAAACCTTCCATCGAAACATAGAATTTGCGAATTAGCGGTAAAAGAAAAGGTCCAAAGTAAAACTCTGAACCTTTCTATCTTTGAACCTTTGAACCTTAATTTATCTCATTCAACATTTCGGCGATTTCGTCTAATCTTGGCGTAAGAATGATTTCTATTCTACGGTTTTTAGCTTTTCCATCAGCGGTTGCATTGCTTGCTAATGGGGAGAATTCTCCTCTTCCAGCCGCAGTAAGATTTTGCTTGTTGATTTTTTTGTTCTCACTCAAAATAGCAACTATTGCTGTCGCTCTTTTGGTTGATAAATCCCAGTTATCGGCAATTGGACCTGAAGCTGTAAACGCATCATCATCCGTATGACCTTCAATAAGTACGGAAATATCTGGGTTGTCGCCCAAAACTTTTGCCAATTCTACAACTGCTTTCTTCCCTTCGGAACCTACAGCCCAACTTCCCGAATTAAAAAGTAATTTGTTCTCCATAGAAACATACACTTTTCCGTTTTTTTGTTCTACTGTCAACCCTTTTCCTTCAAAACTGTTCAAGGCTTTAGATAAGGTTTCTTTTAGTTTTTTCATGCTGGCTTCTTTGGCGGCAATCAAATCTTCTAATTCTTGCAAACGTTGTGCGCTTTTGCTCAATCGCTCTTGTTCTAATGCCAATGCTTTTCCTTTCTCGTCTAATTGATCCAGTAAATCACGGTTTTTCTTCATGTTGCTTTGCAAAGCATCACCGCTATTTTTTTCTAAAGCGGCGTAAGAATCCTGCAAGACTTTGAATTTATTTTGCGCTGCGGCGTAATCTGCTTTCAATTTATCCAGTTCGGCTTTGGATTTACTCAAATCATTTTTTAAACCATCGCGGTCTAATTCTAATTGGTTTTTAGCTTTTAGCAAATCGGCATTTTCATCTGCTAAGCTTCTGTTTTCTTTCTTGGAATCAGTGTATTTACTCTCTAAGTCGTTATATATTTTCTTAGATACACAAGAAGTTGAAAGGGCCAATACTAATAATCCAATGGAAACTCTTCTAATCATTTTTGTTTGTATTTATGTTGTTTCTAATGTTGTTTTGAAAACAAAATTTCAAATTGTATTCGAATGCCCTAGCCCCGATAATCGCTACGTTTCGAGGGAAAAGATTACTCCACCAAGTTACTATTTTTTTGGTGTTCAGTGAATTTCATTTGCAACGGATAGCGGGAAAAGCTCCTGAAAATGTTACTCTATTTCTACCAAAATTGGGCAGTGATCTGAATGTACGGCATCTGATAAAATAACGGCTCTTTTAAGTTTATGTTTTAAAGAATCACTAACTAAATTATAATCAATGCGCCAACCTTTGTTGTTTCCCCTTGCTCCAGCGCGATAACTCCACCAAGAATATTGGTGTGGTTCGTTATTAAAGTGGCGAAAACTATCCACAAATCCAGACTTCATAAATCCGTCAAGCCACGCTCTTTCTTGTGGTAAAAACCCAGAAACATTTTTGTTGCGCACAGGATCATGAATATCGATTGCCTCGTGGCAAATGTTGTAATCTCCGCAAATAATAAGGTTTGGATTTTCTTTTTTAAGTTCGTTGATGTAGGTTTGAAAATCATCCATAAACATAAATTTATGGCCTAATCGGTCAATATTTGTTCCTGATGGCAAGTACAAACTCATCACAGAGAATCCGTCAAAATCAGCCCGAAGATTTCTTCCTTCAAAATCCATGTGATGAATTCCGGTGCCATGAACGACATTATTGGGTTTGATTTTCGAAAGAATCGCTACCCCACTGTACCCCTTTTTTGTTGCTGAATAGTAATACTGGTAAGGATAACCAGCCTTTGTAATGTCGTCTACTGGAATTTGATCCTCAGTAGCTTTAATTTCTTGAAGGCAAATAATATCCGGATTTGCATGCTGCAACCAGTCTATAAATCCTTTAGAAATGGCAGCTCTGATTCCGTTGACGTTGTATGAAATAATTCTCATTGAATATTTTTTTGAAATTCAAATGTAACAAAAAACTAGAAGTTTGATTCAGAAAAATAGAGAAAATGGAGTTTTTTGCTATCTTTGTTTCTTGCTCTAAAAAAAGAAAAAAATACATGGGTTTAGTAACCGCGAAAGAAGTTGCAAAAGCAATAAATGCAGACAAATACGGAGTTCTGGGGACTTTTTCCGGCTGGATGTTAATGAAGGTGCTAAAAATATCTACCTTAAACAAAGTATACAACAGAAATAAACATTTGAAAGATGTTTCATTTTTGAATGGCGTCCTTGATGATTTACAAATAAAATTCGAAATCCCAGAAGAGGATTTAAAACGTTTGCCAAAAGAAGGCGCATATATAACCATTTCAAACCATCCTTTAGGAGGAATTGATGGTGTTTTGTTACTGAAATTAATGCTGGAGAGAGAACCTAATTTCAAAATTATTGCGAATTTTCTTTTACATCGCATTGAACCCCTTAAAAAATACATTATGCCGGTAAATCCTTTTGAAAATCATAAGGATGCGAAATCAAGTGTAGTAGGGATAAAAGAAACTCTGCGCCATTTGAGCGATGGAAAGCCATTAGGAATGTTCCCAGCAGGAGAAGTTTCTACTTATAAAGACGGAAAATTAATGGTAGACAAACCGTGGGAAGAAGGTGCTATTAAAGTCATTAGAAAAGCACAAGTTCCTGTTGTTCCTATTTATTTTCATGCTAAAAACAGCCGATTATTTTATTTACTTTCTAAGATAAGCGGCACGTTTAGAACGGCAAAGCTGCCTTCGGAAGTGTTTAGCCAAAAACGTCGCGTGATTAAAGTGCGTATTGGCAAACCCATTTCCGTAAGTGAACAAAATGAACACACAACGATTGAGGAGTATTCCGAATTTTTAAGAAAGAAAACGTATATGTTGGCGAATCCTTTTGAAAAAGAAAGTCATTTTTTACCAACACCTACTTTAAAAATTCCTAAAAGCCCGAAGAAAATTGTTACTGCCGCTAATCAGGACAAGATGATTAAGGAAGTAGATGCGTTGCGCAGCACTGATTGCCGACTTTTACAAAGTAAAAACTATGAGGTTTTCTTTGCAAGAGCCTCTAAAATCCCAAATATTCTTCATGAAATAGGTCGTTTACGAGAAATAACATTTCGAGAGGTAGGCGAAGGAACAAATGAACCTATTGACTTAGACAAACACGACCAATACTATCATCACCTATTTTTATGGGATGCTGATGCTAATAAAATTGCGGGTGCATACCGAATGGGATTGGGATCAGAAATTTACCCAAAGTATGGTATAAATGGTTTTTACCTCAACGATCTTTTCCGATTTGAACCGGAATTATATGACATGATGCATAAATCCATAGAAATGGGCCGTGCTTTTATCATTAAAGAATACCAACAAAAACCGATGCCACTTTTTCTGCTTTGGAAAGGAATTATGCATACAACTTTGCGCTATCCTGAGCACAAATTTCTACTTGGAGGCGTAAGTATCAGTAATCAGTTTTCTGATTTTTCAAAATCTTTGATGATTGAATTTATGAAGTCCAATTATTACGATCCATATATTGCGCAATATATTCACCCGAAGAAAGCCTATAAAGTAAAACTGAAAGATGCTGACAAGGATTTCATTTTTGATGAAGCGGAATCAGATTTGAATAAATTTGATAAAATTATTGACGAACTGGAGCCGGGCAGTTTGCGTTTGCCAGTTTTGATTAAAAAATACATCAAACAAAATGCAAAAGTAGTTGCCTTTAATGTGGATCCATTGTTTAACAATGCTGTTGATGGATTGATGTACATTCGAATTGCTGATATTCCAGAAAGTACCATGAAACCTGTGATGGAAGAGTTTCAAGCGGAATTAGAACGAAAATTAGCCGATAAAGAAGATTAATACCAAGTTGAAAAACATAAAAAATCCCGTTCTATGAACGGGATTTTTTATATAAACTAATTTACCTCCAAATTGACTCTTTCAAAATGGAATCTAAAGAGTTGTTTCTTATAAAAAAAACCAATCTTATAATATGATATCCAACAAGAAAAACACCTAAACCATAGGCTAGTCTTTTATTGTACATAAAAGTATTAAAATACTCTTTTTTAGTAATTAATTCCGTGGTCAATATAACAATGCTGACAATACTAAATGCAATCACAAAAGGGCCTAATAGATGATAGCTTATACTCTTGTAAAAATCTCCCTGATAAAAATAAACTAATGATTTTGTAATCCCACAACCTGGACATGGAAAGCCTGTAACCATTTTGAAAGGACACAAAGACTGATCTGTCTCAAGATGATTATCGCCATTGAAAAACATTAAAAAAAACGGAATCATCAGCGTTAGAACAGCGCCTATAATTCCGTAAATTTTACGTTTATCTTTTCTATTAATTGTATAATTTATTGATGTCATTTTGAACTATCATTGCAGCAATCATTGGAAAGAAAAGCCCTAAAATAAGTAATAAAACCGTATCATCTTTTTGAGCTGCTCCAGATCTATGATACACATCTGGGAGTCCGTCTCTACCTGCCAAATAAAAGAAATAAATATTTACAGGATAGCAACAACCTGCAAATATGGCGATGGGTTGTGAGATGACTTCTCGTTCAGAAACTGCATTAAAAACTTCTGCAACTTTAATATTCCAATAGATTAAATACAATCCACAGGTCAAAAACCCAAAAATTAATACTAATACTGGATCTACTTTAAATACTGGAATAGGTTTTCTTGGAGTATTCCAAGTTTCTTGAACAATTTCTTCCATTTTGGTTTGGTTAAATTTAAGTTAGTAAATATTGAAATTATAAAAAATTTATTGAAAAACTGTATCAATTGGCTCCCAGAGTTCAATCTTATTCCCCTCGATATCCAAAATCCAGCCAAATTTTCCATACTCATAAGTCTGCATATCACCCACAATTGTTACACCTTCATCAGATAATTTTTGCAACAAACGTTCTAAATTCTCCACTCTGAAATTTTGCATGAACTGTTTTTCGCTTGGCGCAAAATAAGTAGTATCCGCTGTAAAAGGCGACCACTGGGTTGAACAATCATTCCCTTCTTTATCTTTCCACCAAAAAGTGGAACCATACTCATCGGTTTTAAAGCCCAAGTATTTTCCATACCAAGCCACCAATTCTTTTGAGTTTTTTGATTTAAAAAAGAAACCTCCAATTCCTGTAACTCGTTTTTCCGGCTCAATAGCTTTGGCTTGACCAAAATATTTTGCTTTTATTTTGTCTACAATCACTTGTGCCAATCGTTCGTGGCTTTCGAAAGTCCAACCAGCAATATGAGGCGTCAGAATCACATTCTTAGCTTGCAGCAAATATTGGAAGGCCTCTGGCGTATTTTTATCTTGAAAAAGGGTTTCAAAAGATAATTTCTCATACTCCAAAACATCCAAACCAGCTCCAAGAATTTTACCAGATTTCATAGCTGAAACTAAATCGGCAGTAACAATATTCTTGCCACGAGACGTATTTATAATCCAAAAAGGCTTAGTAAACCCATTGATAAAATCAGTATTCACCATTTTATCGGTTTCTGGAGTCCATGGAATATGAAGACTTACTACAGCTGCTTTTTGTTGCAGTTCTGCCAATGAAACTTGTTTTGCATTAGCATCACCTACATTATCCTGAATATCATAACACAAAACTTCTACATCAAAGCCACGCAGTTTTTTAGCAAATGATTTTCCCATATTTCCGTAGCCAATAATCCCAACTGTTTTACCATCGAGTTCATGACCACGATTGCTTTCCCGGTTCCAGTGTCCTGCACGTATCTCACTATCAGCTTCGTTTAATTTATTGAACAGGGATAAAATCATTCCCAATGCATGCTCAGCAACAGCATTTCTATTTCCTTCCGGAGCAGCAATAAGTGTAATGTTTTTGGACTCCGCATAGTCGCAATCGATACTTTCTAATCCAGCACCTACTCGTGCTATGAATTGTAAATTAGTAGCTTTGTCCAAGAAAGTCTTATCAATTTTAAAACGACTTCGAATCACAATCCCTTGATAATCTTGAATTTTAGTTTCTATTTCTTCTTTTGACGACCTAAAATCGCTGTGGTTTATAAATCCTGATTGCTGTAATTGGTCCCAAAGAACGGGATGGTTGCTGTCTATATGAAGGATTTTAATATCCATAATTATTCTTTTTTTGATACTTCAAATTAACAAAAAAATTACGGTTTATTGCTTTAACATCGGAAATTAGAGTTGTAATTCGTAAATTAGCATTCTTAATTTTTTATTATAAATGGTATGCTTATAATAAATGAAAACCGACAAATGAAATTAACAAAAACATTCAATGCTTTTTTTGAAAGCGAAAAAGCAGGTGGTCTTTTATTACTTTTTGTAACGATTCTCTCTCTTTTCTTGGCCAACTCATCCGTTCAAACCGAATATATTGCTTTTTGGGAAACTAATATTGGTAGTCATTCCATAACCCATTGGATCAATGATGGCTTAATGGCAATCTTCTTCCTCCTGATTGGTCTAGAATTAGAACGGGAGATGTATCAAGGGGAATTATCCAGTATAAAAAATGCCGCTTTACCTATTTTTGGAGCCTTAGGCGGAATGGTAGTTCCAGCTGGAATTTTTTTACTATTAAATTTTGGAACCATCACACAAAATGGAGCTGGAATCCCTATGGCTACAGATATTGCTTTTGCAATTGGTATTTTATCACTTTTAGGAAATCGCGTTCCTACATCGCTAAAAGTATTTCTAACTGCACTTGCCGTAATTGATGATTTAGGCGCCATTATGGTTATCGCCATATTTTATACAGACACTATTGCCTATATGAATTTGTTGATTGCTTTTGCCATTATGGGTGGTTTGTTTATTTTGAACCGAAGAAAAGTACACAATCTTATTCCTTATTTAATTGGTGGAGCAGCTATGTGGTATTTCATGCTAAATTCAGGGGTTCACGCGACGATAACCGGAGTATTATTAGCCTTTGTAATTCCGTTTGGCAATGGAGGTAAAAAAACGTCTTCGTATCGATTGCAGCATTTTCTACATAAACCAGTTGCTTTTTTTATCCTTCCCTTATTTGCAATAGCGAATACTTGTATTGCCATAAATTCTGATTGGCATGAAGGATTGAATCACCCCAATACAATTGGAATTATACTGGGCCTTGTCATAGGAAAACCATTAGGGATATGGCTTTTTTCATTCCTTGCGGTAAGTTTAGGGATTTGCACCTTACCTAAAGATTTGAAATGGAGTAACATATTAGGAGCAGGAATGCTAGGCGGAATAGGATTTACAATGTCTATTTTCATTACACTCCTTGCGTTTAAAAATGATGGTGAAGAAGTTATCACCTTTTCTAAAATTGCGATTCTGATTGCTTCGTTTATTGCAGGAACACTTGGTTTTTTATGGTTAAAGTTCACATTAAAACCTGCTAAAATAAAAAAACCGGCCAACTAAAAGTTTTCATTTACTAAAAAAGCCTCTCTTACAATTGTAAGAGAGGCTTTTTGCTTTTATAAATAATTATCTTATATTATCAGTTAATCTTTTTTAAACTAATTTTTGTTTACTTATTAGTCCAATAATCAACAACGGTAACTTTATCTGGTGCCGGACTCAAAACAGCTACAAAAGCTTTATGCTCTGGATGAATAAGATACGCATCTCTATCAGCTTCGCTATTGAACGTTATGGTAAAACAATGTGTTAAACCATTATTCAAGTTTTCAGGACTGTTGTTAATGCCCCATTCGAAAGCCTTGATTAGTGTAATTTTATGTTCCAAATTCTTGAAAGCAGTCACTACTTTACCAATAGCTGCAGGATCCGTTCCTTCCTTCCAACCAAATAGTACTACATGTCTAAGTTGTTGTTTTGGTTTATCTTCTTGGGCATTCACAGTATAACTTGAAATTAAAATAAGGGTTAAAAGCAGTAGTTTTTTCATGATTTTTTTATTTAAATATTTCACATTAATCTTCTTGTTGTTCCAGTGACTCTTTATTAATAATCGTATTCACGTGAAGGATAGAAGCAAGCTACCGAAGTAGCGCGTATAGCCTGAACGTATTACAAAAAGGGTCATTTTACCGTTATCCCTTGATTTGTTTTAATGAAGTTTTGATTCCTCGTATCAAAGACGAACTGAATCCGTGCATTTCCATTTCGTTCAATCCAGCAATGGTACAGCCTTGTGGTGTGGTGACACGGTCAATTAATTGTTCTGGATGTACTTTTTCTTCTAGTAGCATTTCGGCAGCGCCTTTTACAGTTTGCGCTGAAATGGCTAATGCAGTTTGCCAGTCAAATCCTATTTCAATTCCCGCTTGCATCGACGCGCGGATATATCGCAACGCAAAAGCTGTTCCGCTGGCTGCCAAAACGGTTGCCGCATCCATTAATTTTTCGTCAATAATAGGAGCGGTTCCCAAACTCTGAAAAAGGGCGACTACGTCTTGTGCTTTCTCTTTGTCTTTTTCATGGAATGCAATACAGGTAGCTGATGCGCCAAATTGTGCGGCGATATTAGGCATGATTCTGATCGCACTATTAGCCGAACCGATTTTGTTTTGCAAATTTTCAATAGACAATCCACTCACTGCGGAAGCGATAATTTTATTGAAAATTTCAGGTAGGATTTCGGCTAAAACAG
Organism: Flavobacterium sp. KS-LB2; assembly: GCF_036895565.1. Taxonomy (NCBI): domain Bacteria; kingdom Pseudomonadati; phylum Bacteroidota; class Flavobacteriia; order Flavobacteriales; family Flavobacteriaceae; genus Flavobacterium; species Flavobacterium sp. KS-LB2. The sequence continues at coordinate 3,295,398 of NZ_CP145904.1, forward strand.
TATCGACTTGGTACGGTTTTATCGTTAAAATAATGATATCAGCTTCCTGAATCTGGAGAATATTATTAGTGGAAACTGTTGCACCTAATTTTTCAAGATACAGAATACTGGATGTGTTTCTTCGGGTTATAGTAACTCGATTTTCTGGTGAAAATTTTGATAATCCTAATGCGATAGAAACACCTAAGTTTCCTCCGCCAATGATGTGTACTTTCATGCTGGTTGTGGTTTTTCCTCTCCCTAACCCCTATCCAAAAGGTAGCGTTCTGTTAGGGAAAAGTGTTGGTTGTGTAGTTATAGTTGTATTAGTTCGTCCTTTAATTCCCTTTCAATATTCTATTCTCTTTATTCTATCCTCTTTCTCTTAAAACCCTAAAATCATTTTTGCTATCGAAAAATAAATCAGAATTCCGCAAATATCATTGCTCGTTGTGATGAACGGTCCAGTAGCCAAAGCAGGGTCAATACCAAATTTATCCAGTAATAACGGAACAAAAGTTCCTATTAATGAAGCAATAATAATTACCGACATCAATGCTACGGTAACAATAATTCCAATTATAATTTCAACATTCAACAGAAAATGACTTCCTAAAAATAATATTGTAGCCAAAATAAGTCCGTTTAATAAACTTAGTGATACTTCTTTTACCAATCTATTAAATAACGATCCACTCAACGTATTGTTTGCCAAACCCTGCACAATAATTGCTGAGGATTGTACGCCAACATTTCCTGCCATGGCGGCAATCAATGGCGTAAAAAAGAACAAATTGCCATGTTCAAGCATCGCACCTTCAAATAATCCTAGCACTTTTACGGAAATAAAACCACCTAAAAGAGCCAAAACTAGCCAAGGCAAACGTGCTTTTGTATGTTCAAAAATACTGTCATCTGCTTCTACGTCTTGTGAGATACCCGCAGCCAACTGGTAATCCTCATCGGCTTCGTCCTTGATTACATCTACAATGTCATCAATGGTGATTCGGCCTACTAAGCGTCCTAACTCATCTACAACTGGAATGGCCTCTAAATCGTATTTTTGCATGATTCGCGCCACCTCAACATCTTCAGTATCTACTTTAACTGAGTTCAATTTTCTGATATAAACATCGTTAATAGGCGTTCTAGAAGAAGTGGTCAATAAATCCTTAAGTGACAAACGTCCTTTGAGTCGGTCCTCATCATCTACGACATAAATCGAGTGCACTCTGGAAATATTTTCGGCCTGAATTCGCATTTCTTTTACACACGTAAGCACATTCCAATTTTCATTGACTTTAACCAATTCCTTGTGCATGATTCCACCTGCGGTATCTTCGTCATAACGCAATAAGTCAACAATATCTTTGGCATGCTCAACATCCTGAAGTTCTGATATTACTTCAGCTTTCAAATCTTGTGAAAGCTCTGCAATAATATCAGCTGCATCATTGGTTTCCAGCTCATCTAATTCTTCCGCAATCTCTTTTGGCGAAAGCCTGCTTAATATATTTTCGCGCAAATCATCTTCTAATTCCAGAAGAATTTCGGCGGTTTTTTCACTGTCTAAAACTTTAAAAATATAGGTTGCTTCATTAAAATCAAGCTCATCTAGAATTTCAGCAATATCAGCATGGTGCATGTCATTCAATAAAACTTCCAGCTGCTGGTCGTTTTTGCTTTGAATGAGTTGCTCTAATTCCTGAATTAGTACTTTGCTGATTTTAAACTCCATCGGCTTCTATTTTTTGGGTAAGTTCAATGAACTGTTCTACATTTAATTGTTCTGGTCGAAGGTTGAAAATTTCATCTTCTCTCAAACTATCGGACAAATTTAAGGTTTTTAAACTATTTCGTAACGTTTTACGTCGTTGTTGAAAAGCGGTTTTTACTACGGTGAAAAACAACTTTTCGCCACATGGCAAACTGTAATCTTTCTTCCTGCGCAAACGTAAAACACCTGATTTTACCTTTGGTGGCGGAATAAAAACATTTTCATCTACCGTGAATAAATATTCGGCATCGTAAAAGGCTTGAACCAAAACCGATAGAATTCCATAGGCTTTTGTTCCTTTTTTTTCACAAATACGCTGCGCCACTTCTTTCTGGAACATTCCAGCAAATTCGGGAATCTGATCGCGGTATTCCAAAGTTCTAAACACAATTTGTGTCGAAATATTATACGGAAAATTCCCAATGATTGCGAATTGTTTCCCTTCGAAAATTTCGTTAACGTTGTATTTCAGGAAATCTTTAGAAATGATTCTGTCTTTTAATTTTGGATAATTTTGATCCAAATAGGTCACTGATTCCGTATCGATTTCAATAACGTAGGTATTCACTGGTTTATCCAATAAATATTTTGTCAAAACACCCATTCCCGGACCTATCTCCAGTACATCATCATATCCTTCTAAATTCAACGTGTCGGCAATATCTTTTGCAATGCTTTCGTCTTTAAGAAAGTGCTGTCCGAGGTGTTTTTTGGCTGTTACTTTTTCCATTTTTTATTTTTTTCCACGAATCCCGAAGCTTCGGGAACTAAGGCTCAAAGTGTATTTTTTATCTATTTTCTGAATTGGGGATCGTAATTTGCGCCCTTTAATTATACTGTTTTTACAATCTCAACTTTGCAAATTGTGAATTCAAGTTGTAATTCAAAAGACAACCTGAATGTAATTGCTTCTTTCCTCGCAATGACTCTAATAATCTGCGATCAATTCTAGTTCTGTTCTAAAAGCAAGCATTTTATCTCCAAATAATTTCGCTCCTTCTTCACGAAAACCTGGCGCATCCTGTTGATAATATCTCTCCAGAGTTTCTTTGCTATCCGTTGTATATTGCACCGAATACGTTACGCCGCCCATTTCTTCTTCAATTAAAACACGAACCATTCTGGCCGCGGTGAATTTTCCTGTAGCCAAAATTTCAGGAATGTGCTTGTGTTGCATCCAAATCATCCATTGATCGTGAACGCTTTCGTGTATGTTTGTGGTAACGTTGTATAGTATCATTTTTTTGTAGTATAAATTTAAATAGATTGCTAATTTTTCTTTCTTTCTAAATCTGCAATCTAAAATCGTTAATCATAAATCTAAAATCCTCTTTAAAGATTCGTATCTCCTCGCAACTGCCTGAATTTCTTTCTTGCTTCTACAAAATAAATACTGTCCTGATGATTGAACAATATCTTTTCATAGAGCGGTTTTGCTTTTTCAGGCAGTGATTGTTTATTGTAAATTTCTGCCGAAAAATACAAGGCTTCGTCTATATAAATTCCGTCGCTATGTTGGTCTATAATCATTTGGTATTGGCTTAAAGCCAAAGCAAAATCGCCTTTCTTTTCGTATATTTTACCTAATCGCAACAAGGTCGCAGCCTCAATTTCTTGTCCTTTATGATTTTTCAAAATCGTCTGAAACTGCGTTACCGCTTCCTGATTCCTGTTTTGATACAACAGATAATCTCCTTTTGCAAATTGTTTCAAAGCCGTTTGTGTCGAATCAGCTGCAGTATTGTCGTTTATCAATAGAAAATATTCCAAAGCGTCATTCGCAATCAACTGCGTATTCGCTGATTTCAATTCCTTAAACTGTTTCAATGCCCACGCAAAATCAGTTTTGAAATAACTTGTTTTTGCGGCTTTCAAACTGGCTTCATGGGCCATTACATCATTCTTCAAATCCAATTCTATCTGCGAATAATAGATCAAAGCCTGATTAAATTTTTCCTCGAAAAGCAGAATATCTGCAAGTTCCATTTTGGCATAAGCCACTTGATAATCGTTCAACTGCAATTCCAGCGCTCTCTTGACAATTGCCTTTCCTTCTTCTGGTTTTTTCAAGCTAAATGCTGTGAAATGTGCCTGAATCAGCTGCAAAGATAAGGTAAAAGGACTTATTTCAAATTGCTTTAATAAAGCGTCTAATTCTGTGCTGATAGATGTAAAGTCTTTTTCAGACGCTTTTTCAATTTTCATCGTAAGCAAATACGAGTTCGCTTGGATAATCAATTCTAAATCCTGTGTATTTTCTAATACAAAGCCTAATATTTCCTTAGCTGCTTCCTGATTCTCTTCTTCAATCGCCAGTTGTCCTAAATTCACAATATTGGCAAGCGTTTCTGGATTGCGTTTGTAAATGGCTTTTTCCTGAATAAATGCTTTTTCGAACTCTTTCTGCTGTACATAAAACCAACTTAAATAATGATTCCAGAATATATCTTGATTTTTCTGGGTTCTTAGAATTAGTGCCTTACGCAAGAGTTCATTGAAGTTTGCGTCTCCTTCATCAACCATAAAACGAACCAGTTGGTTTTGGATTCGAATAGAGTTTTGAGGATTGGCAAACGCTTCATCCAGAAAAGTAGCAATCATCATTTCCATATTAGACAATTGACCGTAAAGCAACCCTATTTGATAATTGAAATTAAAATTTGGTTCTAGTTCTGTTGCAGTTTGGTAGGATTTCAGCGCATAATCTAACAACACTTTCTTTTCAAAAGCATTTGAAATTCCGTACACTTCATTTGGATTTTTCCTAATTCTATCCAAGGCCTGATCGTAGTATGTCTTGGCTTTAGCATCGTTTTTTTGCAACTGAAAATTATAGCCTAATTCTAC